>JAGQRU010000069.1 GCA_020425105.1 Paracoccaceae bacterium | reverse complement strand
GTCTTCGGGAGGCAGGGGTCGGAGGTTCGAATCCTCTCACTCCGACCAAATTCATCTTAATCGCTAGCCAGACCATCGGCGTGGCCGATCGCGATGATCGCATCCGCACGCGGGGTCTGAACTGTGTCCGGTCGCACGCAGGCACACGGGGCCTGAGTCCCCGCGGCATAGGGCTCTTGATGCCACTTATCCTCTGGCCGTGCTTCGATAGACCGATGCAAGCGCGTCGATGGCATCGCGTGCGGGCCGGTCCCTGACTCGAGTGTGCAGCATAATTGGCAGATGCGGAAGCTCGGGCAGTCCCAGCGTCGCGCCGACATCGACCGCCCCGAAGGGCAGCATGCGACGGGCCAGAGCGGACACCCCGAGCCCGGCAACCACCGCCGCTGAAACGGCCGTGACGCCGCCGCCGACAAAAACCTCGGTCCACGGTATATCGGCTTGGTCCAGAAGCGCGCCGATGGCGCGCCGCACGCCGCAGGGTTCGGGCATCGTCGCGACCGGCAGCGGCTCGTTTGCGCGGCGTTGCCAGCCTTGTGCCGCAAACCATGCCAGAGCCTCATCGGCAAGGTGCTCTCCGTCGCGCCGCCCGTCATGGCGGCGCACAATGACCGTGTCGAGTTCGCGCTGATCGAAATTCTTCAGCAGATCGCCCGACGATCCGATCCGGATTTCCATGACAAGGTGAGGATCCTGCGCGTTCATGCGCGCGATCAGGGTCGGAAGTTCGGGCCCCGCCACATGATCGCTGATCCCGATGGCAACCCGCTGCCGGGACCCGTTGAACGCGGCCAGCGCATCGTCATGGGTTTCCAGCAGGTCGCGCGCATGTTTCAGAAAGGTTTGCCCCTGCGCGGACAGACGCACATAGCGCGGCGTCCGCTCCAGCAGCTTTTGACCAAGCCTGTCTTCCAGCCGTTTCAGCTTCAGACTGACAGTCGACTGGGTCGACCGGGTCGCCTCAGCGGCGCGGGTGAAGCTGCCAAGCTCGGCGATGCGCACAAACGCCCGCACCGCGTCCAGATCAAGGGGACGATCTGTCATTTGCAATCTCAATCTTTGATATCGTTATACATTGAATATCAAAATGTACGTCGCGCATCTAGGTTCGTGTGAGGTCAATCGGAAAGGATTTCACCATGCCTCTCGTCCATATCGCATTGCGCACCGGCACCTCTGTCGCCTATCGGCAAGCTATCTTCGACGGCCTCTTTCGTGCGATGCATGAAGAGTTCGATGTGCCAGAAGACGACCAGTTCATGACGATCACCGAACATGACGCCGCCAACTTCCGGTTCGGTGCCACTTATCTGGACATCCCCCGAAGCGACAAACTGGTCTTCATCCAGATCACCGCGAACAACACACGAAGCGCGGCACAGAAGACGGCGCTGTTCAAACGGATCGCAGAACTTCTGGGTCAGGATCCCGGGCTTCGGCCCGAAGATGTGTTCGTGAATATCGTCGAGGTTTCGAAAGAGAACTGGTCACTTGGCCTGGGGATTGCCCAATACGCTTGACGCGCGGCGCGCCGGTCCCAAAAGGCCACCGCGCATTCGGTTTACGGCTTCGGAATATGTGGCCCTGTCGGTTTCGGCGGGGCCGCAGCGCTGCCGAGGGCAGGCTAACGGAAGCTTAATGAAGGCAATCTTCGATTTATCGACCGGAACTTCATGAAAGGGGCTATGTCCTGATCGACATGGACAATTTCTTTGTCATCATGTCGATCAATGCCTTTGTGAATTATCGGCGCGAGAGCGAGGACAAGATCGGATGAGCAGCCGCACCAAACGTCCCGGGCTTCCCGGTCTGGAACAGATCGGGTGGCGGGAACGGGTGGCCCTGCCGGATCTTGGGATCCATGAGATGAAGGCGAAGATCGACACCGGCGCGCGCACCTCGGCCCTGCATGCGGTCGAGGTTCAGACGTTTCAGCGCGACGGTCATGACTGGGCCAGCTTCGTCGTCCCCCTGCTGGGGCGCGAACGCCGGTCCGCGCGGCTGGTCGACCAGCGCCCGATCAAGAATACCAGCGGCATCCCCGAAACCCGACTTGTGGTGGAAACCACCCTGCTGCTGGGCGCCCATCGCTGGCGCATCGAAGCGTCGCTGGCAAATCGCGAAAAGATGGAATTCGACCTGATCCTGGGACGCACAGCGATCCGGCGTCACAAGCTGCTCGTCGATCCCGGGCGGTCTTTTCTTGCCGGACCCCCGGTTGGAAGGAAGGCGCCCGTGCGGCGCGTTGCCCATCCGCCGGCCTTCGAACCTGCCGTGCCGGTCGCCCCGCAACAAGGAGATGAAGAAGAATGAAGATCGCCATGCTGGCCCGGAACCCCAACCTCTATTCGCATCAGCGGATCAAGGAGGCGGCGGAAACGCGGGGCCATACGCTCGACATCATCAACACCACGCGCTGCTATATGAACATCGCTGCCCGGCGGCCCGAGATCTATTACAACGGCGAGGTGCTGCCGAAATACGATGCCGTCATTCCCCGGATCGGTGCGTCGGTGACCTTCTACGGTCTGGCGGTTCTGCGGCAGTTCGAAATGCAGGGGGTGTATCCGCTGAACGAATCCGTCGCCATCGGGCGGTCGCGCGACAAGCTCAGGTCGCTGCAACTGCTGGCGCGGGACGGTATCGGCCTTCCGGTGACCACCTTCGCCCATGACCCGAAGCAGACCGAAGAGGTCATGAAGCTTGCCGGCGGGGCGCCGGTGGTGATCAAGCTGCTGGAAGGCACGCAGGGACTTGGCGTCGTGCTGGCCGATACGGACCGGTCGGCCAAGTCGGTGGTCGAAGCCTTCCGCAGCGCGAATGTGAATATTCTGGTACAAGAGTTCATCAAGGAAGCCGGCGGCACCGACATCCGATGCCTTGTGGTCGGCGGCAAGGTTGTGGCCGCGATGCAGCGCACCGGCGCCGAGGGCGAATTCCGGTCGAACCTGCACCGGGGCGGCAGCGCGCAGGCGATCAAGATTTCGTCGGTCGAACGGACGACGGCGGTCAACGCGGCCAAATCCATGGGCCTGAATGTCTGCGGCGTCGATCTGCTGCGGGCCAATCACGGCCCGGTGGTGATGGAGGTCAACTCGTCGCCGGGTCTTGAAGGGGTTGAAAAGGCAACCGGAAAGGACATCGCGGGCATGATCATCGAATTCATCGAAAAATCCGCAAAGCCCGGAAGAACGCGCACCCGGGGCGAGGGCTGATCGTGCCGGTCGCCGACTTCACGCTGGGGACACAGCAGATCGCGCCGGGGACGCGAAAGACCGTCAATCTGCCGGTCAGCGTCCTGTCGGATCACACGCCCGTCACCATGTCCGTGCATGTGGTGCACGGGCGCAAGCCCGGCCCGACCCTGTTCGTCAGCGCGGCGCTGCACGGCGATGAAGTCATCGGGGTGGAGATCGTGCGCCGCCTGCTGCGCGTCAAGAACCTGAACGCGTTGCGCGGGACGCTGATCGCAGTTCCCATCGTCAACACGTTCGGTTTCCTGAACCACTCGCGGTATCTGCCCGACCGGCGCGATCTGAACCGCACCTTTCCCGGCAGCCCGAAGGGGTCTCTTGCGGGGCGGCTTGCGAACCTTTTCATGACCGAAATCGTCGCCCGGTCGGATGCGGGGATCGACCTGCATTCCGCCGCCGTCCACCGGACGAACATGCCCCAGATCCGCGTGTCGCCCCGGAACGCATCAACCATGGCGCTGGCAGAAGCCTTTGGTGCGCCGATCATCCTGACGTCGAAATTGCGCGATGGATCGTTGCGGCAGGCCGCCAACCAGCGCGGGGTCGATGTGCTGGTCTATGAGGGCGGCGAAGGGCTGCGCTTCGACGAACACGCGGTCCGTGCCGCGGTCTTCGGCATCCTCCGGGTGATGCGCAAGCTGGGCATGGTGTCCGCAAAAGGGATCACGACGCCGAAAACGCCATCCATGCGGTCGTCGTCGTCGTCGTGGATGCGCGCGCCCGCTGGCGGGCTGTTGCGCGCCTTCAAGGCCACCGGAGACAGCGTTGAGCAGGGCGATGTCCTGGGCATCATCTCGGACCCGTTCGGCGAACAGGAATTCGAAATTCTTGCCTCGGGCGATGGGGTCATCGTCGGGCGCACCAACCTGCCGGTGGTGAACGAAGGCGACGGGCTGTTCCACCTGGCGACCGTCCGGGCCAAGGACGACGCGGCCGCGACGCTGAGCGACCTCGAAACCCAGTTGGAAGAAGCCGACCTTTTCGACGAAGACGAAATCATCTGAGACGCCGCCCCGCTGGCCGGTCCGCCGGCGCGACGGGCCTCAGCGCACCACGAGCACCGGAATATCGGCGTGGCGCACCACCTTGCCGGCGTAGGATCCGACAAGCATGGTCCGCAGGTCGTCCGGCGGATGCGACGCCATCACGATCAGATCGGCCCCGACAGTGCGCGCGGCGGCGATCACATGTTCCGGCACATGCCCGTGTTCCACATGGATCTTGACCGAAAGATCGCCGGGCACCTGCGCGGCCTGGAAGGTCTCCAGATCGGCCCGCATGGTCTGCAGCGCCTGCTTTTCGAAATCTGCGGGAAGATAGCTGGCAATCATCGGTGAGCCCAGATCGTGCACGATCCCCAGCAGATGGAGCGTCCCCGCGGCCCCGCAGAGCTTCACCGCCATGGGCAACGCCTTTTCCCATGACGCGGGATGGTTCAGGTCGATCGGCAGAAGCACATTCTCAAACATCTCGGACCGTCCTTTCATGCAGCGGCAGAGAGTGGCGCAACCCGGCGGCGCTGCAGCATCACGACAAGCGCTAGCACCAGCAAGGCGGGCAGGAACATCAGGTATTTCGTCGGCTGGCTGACAGGGGCAAGAACGTCGACGATTTCCTGATCCCAGTCGAGCCCGGCTTTCTGCGCGGGGCTGTCGAATGCGACATTGTCGATGATGATCTTGTTGTCGCGTTCCACATATTCGATCCCCGATGCCAGCAGCCGGTCAGCGCCGGTCGCACCGTCGGCGACAGGAACAAGCGCGGTGAAGGTGATCGGATCGCCCACCGAATTCAGCCCGTTCACCGTCAGCCGCAGATCGTCGCCCACGGATGCGTCGGCCATGGCCTGTTCGATCTGCGCCGGCGGCAGCGACACGAAGGGCGGCGCGACCATGTCCATCCAGAAGCCCGGCCGGAACAGGGTGAAGGCGACCAGCAGCAACAGCACGGATTCATAGATCCGGTTCCGTGCCAGGAACCAGCCCTGCGTCGCGGCGGCGAACAGCAGCATCGCCACCGTCGCCACGATGAACACAAAGATTCCGTGGAACCAGTCCACGTCGATCAGCAGCAGATCGGTGTTGAAGATGAA
>JAGQRU010000349.1 GCA_020425105.1 Paracoccaceae bacterium | reverse complement strand
CCCAGATCCGGGTCGTCGAAGCGCACCGCGCCATCGCAGTCCGGCGCGTAAAAGTCGGAACATTTATAGAGAAGTTCGGAATTGGGTGCCAGCGTCGCGAAGCCGTGCAGAAACCCTTTGGGGATGAACAACTGATTGCCCACCTCGGCCGACAGCTCGACCGCGATCCATTCTCCGAATGTGGGCGAGCCTTTGCGGATATCGACCGCGACATCCAGAACCCGGCCGGCGCCAACCCGCACCAGTTTGTCCTGGGCATGGGGCGGGGACTGGAAATGAAGCCCCCGCACGACCCCGACATCGCGCGACAGCGAATGGTTGTCCTGCACGAATTCCACCGCGATTCCAGCGTTGGAATAGGCGTCCTTGTTATAGACTTCCGAGAAAAACCCCCGTTCGTCCCCGAACCGTTTCGGCGTCACCAACACGACGCCCGGCAACTTGGTCTGTTCGACTTGCACCGCTCACTCCATACACGGACCTTCTGCCGCCTTCTAACCCTTGTGCGCGATCAGATCACACAGGAAAAAGGCCGCAGAGCAATTTGGCGGAAATCTTTTGCCGCCACACACCGGGACCGACAGGGCAGATCGACGCGTCAGTGGATTCTCGGCACCAATATCAGAAGTTGATGCTGCGATGCAAAGAATCCTCTTTACGCATCGTGCACAAGTAGTAGGTTACCGTCGGAGTATAGGTTCAGGAGACACACTATGACCAAATTTGCACTCGCCGCAGTTGTTGCCGCAGCATTCGCAACCGCTGCTGCCGCTCAGCAGCAGAACACCACATTCGGCGGCACGATGTCGGCCACCACCGGCCTGGGCGTTGCCGCGGGCGGCATGGCTCTGGGTGTCATCGCGATCGAAAACGGTTCGAGCTCGACCACGACCAACTGATCGGCGCCGCAAGGCTCCGACCATCTGAACCGACAGGCCCCGCAGAAATCACGCTCTGCGGGGTATTTTTTCGTGTTCCCCAGGCAGACGACTAGGCTCTGGACCTTCCGGTCGAATTTGCGCAACTTGACACAACCGACCCCGACAGGAGCCGACCGTGGCTGAAGCCCATCATGAAACCGATGGCGGCTGGTCCGCCGCCGGACTTGTTCCCCCCGTCATCGCAGCCGCGCTGTTCATCGCGTTCTTGCAAGCCGTCCCGGCGATCAGCAGCGGGCAGACCCTGCGCTATTCCCTGCCCTGGATCCCGGCGCTGGATGTCAATCTCAGCTTTTTCATCGACGGGCTGAGCCTGACCTTCGCCCTGCTGATTTCAGGGATCGGCATCCTCGTGATGCTGTTTTCCGCCCGCTACCTGCACGGGCACCCGCAGCACGGCCGGTTTTCGCTGTATCTGACCTGTTTCATGCTCGCCATGCTGGGGCTTGTACTGTCCGACAACATGCTGGGTCTGTTCGTCTTTTGGGAACTGACCACGGTCACATCGTATCTGCTGATCGGCTTTTCCCATGCGTCGCAAGACGCGCGCCGCTCTGCCCTGCAGGCGTTGTTCGTGACAGGCTTTGGCGGTCTGGCGATGCTGGCGGGCTTTCTGGTCATCGCGGGCATCGCGGGCACGAACGAGCTGTCCGAGCTGCGCGGCATGGGCGATGTCCTGCGCAACCATCCGGCCTATGGGATCGTGCTGATCCTGATCCTGCTGGGCGCCTTCACCAAATCGGCGCAGGTGCCATTCCATTTCTGGCTGCCGAATGCCATGGCGGCCCCGACCCCGGTCAGCGCCTATCTGCATTCGGCGACCATGGTCAAAGGCGGCGTCTATCTGCTGGCCCGCATGCATCCGACCCTGTCCGGCACCGATGCCTGGATGTGGTCGCTGACCGTCTTTGGCGCCGTCACCACCGTTTTTGCGTCCCTCATGTCGATCCGCCAGACGGACCTGAAACAGACGCTGGCCTACACGACCCTGATGGCCCTGGGCGCGCTGGTTCTGTTTCTGGCCTCGCCGAATCCTTATGCGATCACGGCGGTGGCGACCTTCCTTGTGGTGCATTCGCTGTACAAGGCCGCGCTTTTTCTGGTGATCGGCTGTGTCGATCACGCCACCGGCACCCGCGATGCGCGCCGTCTTGGCGGGTTGGCCCCGCGGATGCCGGTGACCGCCGCCGCCGCCGCGCTGGCCGGCCTGTCCATGGCCGGCGTGCCGCCGCTTCTGGGCTTCATCGGTAAGGAGCTTTTGTACAAGGGGGGACTTGAATCCGGCCTGCCCGGGATTTTGGTGGTGGCCGCGACCCTGGCCGCGTCGGCGCTGATGTTCGCCGCCGCGGGCATCGTGGCGCTGAGACCGTTCTGGGGCCCGGGCGATGACCTGCCCGATCCTGGCCGCCCGATCACCGAGGCGCCCGCCTCCATGCTGGCCGGGCCCGTGGTTCTGGCCGTTCTGGGATTGTTTTTCGGCCTGTCGCCACATGTTCTGGAAAGCGCGGTCACCACGCCGCTGGTCGACGCCATTCTGGGCCAGCCGTCGCAAGCCAAACACCTGCATCTGTGGGGCGGTGTGAATGCGGCGCTCGTCCTGAGCCTTGTAACCTTCGCGCTTGGGATCCTGCTTTATGCGCGACATGAACGGCTGCGGGCGGAACTGGCCCGTGCCGAAGACCGGTTGCCCAGCTTCGACCGGTCCTGGGACGTGTTTCTTGCGGGGCTCGGGCATGGCGCACGGGTGCAGGCGCGCAAGATCCAGTCCGGCGTCCTGAACAGATACCTTACGGCGGTGTTTCTGACCGTGGCGATCGGGCTGGGCTGGGCGATGCTTCATTCGGGGCTAGAGGTGCGCCGCGTCGAAATTCCGGCGCTGGAATTCAAACACTTTGTGGTCTTCGTCCTGACCTTCGCAGGCACGGCGCTGACCATCGTCACCCGGTCGCGCATCGCGGCGATTGCCGGACTGGGTGTGGTCGGGATCGGCGTCGCCCTGATCTTCATCGCCTTTTCGGCCCCTGACGTCGCCATTACCCAGTTGCTGGTCGAAATGCTGGTGGTGGTGCTGTTTTCGGTCGCCGCGCTGCGGCTGCCGGTGCTGCCCGTCAAGCAGCCGCACCGCAACCGTGCCGGTCATGCCCTGCTGGCGGTGACCCTGGGCGGGCTGGTTACAGTGCTGCTGCTGGCCGTCATGGCGGAGCCCATCGACCGCAGGCTGTCGGATTTCTTTGAACTGGCCAGCTATCCCGAAGCCCACGGGCGCAATATCGTCAATGTGATCCTGGTGGATTTCCGGGCCATCGACACATTCGGCGAGGTCTCGGTCGTCGTCGTGGCCGCGCTGGCGTCATTGGCGCTGCTGCGGCAGCGCAACAAGGGGGACAAGACGTGAACTCCATCATCCTCAATACCGCAACGCGGATCATCGTGGCGCTGCTGCTGGTCTTTTCGGTCTATATGCTTCTGCGCGGCCATAACGAACCCGGCGGCGGTTTCATCGGCGGCCTGA
>JAGQRU010000068.1 GCA_020425105.1 Paracoccaceae bacterium | reverse complement strand
GGCTATGTGGAACTGAAGGACCGGTCCAAGGACATCATCATTTCCGGCGGCGAGAACATCTCGTCGGTGGAGGTCGAGGATGTGCTCTATAAGCACCCGGCCATTCTGGAGGCCGCCGTGGTCGCCCGGCCGGATGAGAAATGGGGGGAAACCCCTTGTGCCTTTGTGACGCTGAAGCCGGGCGCCAGCCTGGAAGCGGCCGACCTGATCGCCTTCTGCCGCCAGAACATGGCACATTTCAAGGCCCCCCGCACCGTTGTCTTCGGCGAATTGCCAAAGACATCGACGGGCAAGATCCAGAAGTTCATGTTGCGCGATCAGGCCCGCGCGCTGTGATCTGACCCTCCCGAAACTGGCGGGGTCATCGTCCGGCCCCGCTGCTTCTTCCCGGAAAGTGACACCATGCCCGACAGCGAAGATTTCATTCTGGAAACCCGTGGCCTGACGAAGGAATTCAAGGGCTTCACTGCCGTAGACGATGTGAATCTGAAAGTGCGGCGCCATCACATCCATGCCCTTATCGGCCCCAATGGCGCTGGCAAGACCACCGTTTTCAACCTGCTGACCAAGTTCCTGATCCCGACCCGCGGCACGATCACGGTGAACGGACGCGACATCACCGCGACGAAGCCGGCTGAAATTTCGCGGATGGGCATGATCCGGTCGTTCCAGATTTCCGCGGTCTTTCCCCACATGACTGCGCGCGAAAACGTCCGGGTGGCGCTGCAGCGCAAACTGGGCACGTCCTTCCATTTCTGGAAACCGGTCTCCAGCCTGAACAGCCTGAATGCCCGGGCCGAGGAGCTTTTGCACATGGTCGGGCTCGATCATTTCGCCGATGCCGTGGCAGGCGACATGCCCTATGGCCGCAAGCGCGCGCTTGAGATTGCGACCACCCTGGCGTTGGAGCCCGAATTGATGCTGCTGGACGAACCGACCCAAGGCATGGGGCGCGAGGACGTCGAACGCATCACCCAACTGATCCGCAAGGTGTCTGCACAACGGACCATCCTGATGGTCGAGCACAATCTTGGCGTGGTCTCGACGCTGTGCGACCGGATCACCGTGCTGCAGCGGGGCGCGATCCTGACCGAAGGCGACTATGCCACCGTGTCGGCGGATCCGCGCGTGAAGGAAGCCTATATGGGGAAAGCCGCATGAGCGTCGCAGTTCACAACACCGACATCGGCGGACAGCACCTGTCGGAACATATCGAAGAACTGCGGATCAGCGACCTGCATGCGTTTTACGGCGAAAGCCACGCTTTGCACGGGATCGATCTGACCGTCTATCAGGGGGAACTGGTGACGCTTCTGGGCCGCAACGGGTCGGGCCGGACCACCACTTTGCGGGCCGTGATGGGGCTGATCGGGCACCGGACCGGATCCGTCGTGCTGAAGGGCACAGAAATCATCAAGGCGCCGCCGCATGTGATTGCGCATCTTGGCGTCGGGTATTGCCCCGAAGAACGGGGCATTTTCGCCAGCCTGAATGTCGAGGAAAACCTGATGCTGCCGCCGTCTGTCGCCCCCGGCGGCATGTCGGTCGAAGAGCTTTACGACATGTTCCCCAACCTGGCGGA
Source organism: Paracoccaceae bacterium (assembly GCA_020425105.1). Classification (GTDB taxonomy): domain Bacteria; phylum Pseudomonadota; class Alphaproteobacteria; order Rhodobacterales; family Rhodobacteraceae; genus Meridianimarinicoccus. Next base: position 4,469 of record JAGQRU010000068.1, on the reverse strand, counting down.
ACGGCGGCGCAGCCAGGGCACGCGCCTTTCGGGCGGCGAACAGCAGATGCTGGCCATGGCGCGGATCCTGCGCACCGGGGCCAATGTGCTGCTGCTGGACGAGATCACCGAAGGCCTCGCGCCGGTCATCGTCGACAAGCTGGCCGAAGTGCTGATCGAACTGAAGTCGCGCGGCTATACGGTGATTCTTGTCGAACAGAACTTCCGCTTCGCCGCGCCGCTGGCCGACCGGCATTTCATCATGGATCACGGACATATCGTTGAAACCGTGGCGGCGGACGAACTGGAATCCAAGAGCCACGTGTTCGACCAATACCTGAGCGTTTGACGCACCAACGAGGGAAGGAGACCCTAATGAGCTTGCTCAAGAAATTCGCCATGGGCGTATCGGCATCCGCCATGATCGCCTCTGGTGCTGCCGCTGAGATCAGCGACGGCAAGGTGAAGATCGGTGTTCTGACCGATCTGTCGTCGACCTATTCGGATCTCGCCGGCAATGGTGCCGTCGTGGCCGCGGAAATGGCGATCGAGGATTTCGGCGGAAGCGTGGCCGGAGCGCCGATTGAACTGGTGTCGGCCGATCACCAGAACAAGGCGGACATTGCCGCCAACAAGGCGCGTCAATGGGGTGACAGCGAACAGGTGGACGCGTTCGCGGAACTGGTGACCACCTCGGTCGCGCTGGCGGTGTTCGAAATCGCCAAGCAACAGAACAAGATCGCGCTGGTTTCGGGCGCGGCATCGTCGCCGCTGACCGGGTCCGCCTGTATTCCCTCGGGGATCCACTGGACCTATAATACCCGCGCTCTCGCGGTGGGCACCGGTGCGGCCGTGGTGAAGGAAGGGGGCGATACCTGGTACTTCCTGACCGCGGACTACGCTTTTGGCGAGAGCCTGGAAAAAGACGTGACCGCCGTTGTCGAGGCCGAAGGCGGCCAGGTCCTGGGGTCGATCAAGCACCCGTTCCCGGCTTCCGATTTCTCGTCCTTCGTGCTGCAGGCGCAGGCGTCGGGCGCGAAGGTCGTGGGGCTGGCCAATGCCGGCGCCGACACCGTGAACGCCATCAAGGCGGCGAACGAGTTCGGTCTTGTGGCCGCCGGGCAGTCCATCGCAGCACTGCTGACCTTCATTACCGACATTCACGCGCTCGGTCTTGAAACGGCGCAGGGCATCATGCTGACGACCGGGTTCTATTGGGACCTGAACGATGAAACCCGCGCCTGGTCGGCCCGGTTCAACGAACGGACCGGACGTATGCCGACCATGGTGCAGGCAGGCGTCTATTCGTCGATCACGCACTATCTGAAGGCCATCGAAGCGGCGGGCACCGACGACACCGACGCGGTTGTCGCCAAGATGCGCGAAATGCCGGTCGAGGACTTCTTCGCCCATGGTGGCGTGGTCCGTACCGACGGCCGCATGGTGCATGAAATGTACCTGGCACGCGTGAAATCGCCGGCCGACAGCACAGGCCCGTGGGATTACTATGATATCGTCCGCACGATCCCGGGCGAAGAGGCTTACGGGCCGCTTTCCGAAAGCGACTGCCCGACCAAGTAAGTGCTCTCAGGCGTCCAGGTTCCTGCCTGGACGCCCCTTTCTGAAATTCCCCGGAACAGGACGCCGCAATGCTCACCGATCTTCTTGGAATTCCACCGCAAGTGCTGTTCGGCCAGTTGCTTCTGGGCCTGATCAACGGCGCGTTCTATGCTGTGTTGTCGCTGGGCCTGGCGGTGATTTTCGGCTTGCTCAACATCGTTAACTTCGCCCATGGCGCGCTTTATATGCTGGGCGCCTTTGCTGCGTGGTTCCTGGCCAAGTATCTGGGCATCGGATATTGGGGGGCGCTGATTTTCGCGCCGATCATCGTGGGCGCCTTCGGGATCGTGATCGAGCGCTTCCTGCTGCGGCGATTGTCCGGCGTCGATCACCTTTACGGGCTGCTGCTGACCTTCGGGCTGGCGCTGGTGATCGAGGGAACCTTCGTGAAGCTGTTCGGTGCGTCCGGCATCCCGTATCCCACGCCGAAACAGCTGACCGGCGGCATCAATCTCGGGTTCATGTTCCTGCCATGGTACCGCGCCTGGGTCGTGGTGGCGTCGCTGGTGGTCTGCGTGGCCACATGGGTCCTGTTCGAACGCACCAAGATCGGCGCCTATCTGCGCGCGGGCACCGAAAACCCCAAGCTGCTGCAAGCCTTCGGCGTCAACGTGCCGGTACTGACCACGCTCGCCTATGGCTATGGCGTGGCCTTGGCGGCCTTCGCAGGTGTGCTGGCCGCGCCCATCACCCAGGTCAACCCGCTGATGGGGTCGAACCTGATCATCGTGGTCTTCGCGGTGGTGGTGATCGGCGGCATGGGGTCCATCGTCGGCGCGGTTGTGACCGGTCTGGCCATGGGGGTGATCGAGGGCCTGACCAAGGTCTTCTGGCCCGAAGCCTCTGCCACCGTGATCTTCGTCGTGATGGCCATCGTTCTGGTCCTGCGCCCTGCCGGCCTGTTCGGCAAAACCGCCTGAGGTGACTCCATGAACCGCTATATCGGATATCTCCTGGTGCTGGCCCTGCTTCTGGTGGCACCGTTTCTTGTCTATCCCGTCTTCCTGATGAAGCTGCTGTGCTTCGCGCTTTTCGCCTGTGCGTTCAACCTGATCCTTGGCTATGGCGGGCTGCTCAGCTTCGGGCATGCGGCCTTCTTCGGCGGCGCGGCCTTTATCACCGGTCATGCGATCAAGGTCTGGGGCCTGCCGACCGAGCTTGGGCTTCTGGTCGGTGCCGGTTCGGCGGCGGTGCTGGGGCTGGCAATCGGCTTGCTGGCGATCCGGCGGCAGGGGATCTATTTCGCCATGATCACTCTGGCCCTGGCGCAGATGGCCTATTTCCTGTTCGTCAGCGCGGACTTTACCGGCGGTGAAAACGGATTGCAGGGGGTGCCGCGCGGCACCGCGCTGGGCATCTTCGATCTGCAGGACAACATCAACATGTATTACTTCGTGCTGGCGGTGTTCCTGATCGGCTATGCCATCATCGCTCGCACGGTGAACTCGCCTTTCGGACAGGTGCTCAGCGCCATTCGCGATAACGAGCCGCGCGCCACGTCGCTGGGCTATGATGTGGACCGCCACAAGCTTCTGGCCTTCGTGCTGTCGGCGGGGCTGGCCGGGCTGGCCGGCGCGACGAAAACCGTGGTGTTCCAGCTGGCATCCCTGACCGATGTGCATTGGCACATGTCGGGTGAGGTGGTGCTGATGACCTTGCTTGGCGGTCTGGGAACACTTGCGGGTCCGGCGGTAGGCGCGGCGGTGATCGTGACCTTGCAGAACTATCTTGCCTCCGGGGCGCTCAGCGCCTGGGTGCCGGTGGTGCTGGGCACGATCTTCGTCATCTGCGTGCTGGCGTTCCGCCGCGGTGTGGTGGGTGAATTGCGGGTTCTGCTGCGCAAGACCTTCTGATCCCAGGCCGGAACCCACTCAATCACTCTGACAGGGAGAGCCCGTCATGGCCTATGCTGCCCCCCTTCAAGACATGCGTTTCGTCCTGCACGAATTGTGCGATCTGGAGGCCGTCGCCTCGTTGCCGGGGCTGGAGGACGCCAGCCCCGACATGATCGACGCGATTCTGGACGAGGCGGGGAAATACGCGGGCCAGGTGCTGTCACCGCTCAACCGGACCGGCGATCTGGCGGGGCTGGGGTTCGACGCCGGTCAGGTGACGACACCCGACGGCTGGCTGGAGGCGTATAACACGCTGGTGGAAATGGGCTGGAACAGCCCCTCGGCGGCGCCGGATCATGGGGGCATGGGGCTGCCCTTCGTGGTCAATGCCTGCATTCAGGAGATGTTTCACGGCGCCAATATGTCGTTCCAGCTGTGCCCGATGCTGACCCAAGGCGCGATCGAGGCGCTGGAGGTCTATGCGTCGGAGGATCTGAAGGAAGCGTATCTCCCCAAGCTCGTCACCGGCGAATGGACCGGGACGATGAACCTGACCGAACCGCAGGCCGGGTCGGATCTGGCGGCGATCCGGTCCAAGGCGGTGCCCGAGGGCGACCATTATCTGGTCTCGGGTCAGAAGATCTTCATCACCTATGGCGAACACGATCTGACCGACAACATCATCCATCTGGTTCTGGCCCGGCTGCCGGACGCGCCGGAGGGGGTGAAGGGGATCTCGCTCTTCGTGGTGCCGAAATTCCTGGTCAATGCAGACGGGTCGCTGGGGGCGCGCAACGATGTGCGCTGCGTGTCGATCGAACACAAGCTGGGCATTCATGCCAGCCCGACCTGCACCCTGTCCTTCGGTGACGAGGGCGGCGCCACCGGCTATCTGGTGGGGGCGCCGAACAAGGGGCTGCAATACATGTTCGCGATGATGAACAACGCGCGCCTGAATGTGGGGATCCAGGGCATCGGCGTGGCGGAACATGCCTGCCAGGACGCCGCTGCCTATGCGGCGGAGCGCAAGCAGGG
>JAGQRU010000067.1 GCA_020425105.1 Paracoccaceae bacterium | reverse complement strand
CCACCGCCGCCCCGCCCTTCTGGCGCCGGAGCAATTCGGCAATAGCATAGACGTTTTCCACGGAAAATCCGACGATGGCCGACCGCGCGGGCATGCGGCTGATCTTCTTCGCGCCCAGATAAGTCAGTTCGGACAGCCGGTCGCGATGGGAAAATACCACCCCCGGCACCTGTGCGGCGATGGCCCCACGCATGGTGTCGGCGCCCAGAAACAGCGTTTCGAGCTGCCCCCGCGCGCGCAACAGACGGTCGGTGAACACATGCCCCCGGTCGGGATCGGCACAAAGCTGGATTTCGTCCACGGCGACGAAATCCGCGCCCAGCCCATCGGGCATCGCCTCAACCGTACAGACCCAGTACTGCGCCCGTTCGGGCACGATGCGTTCTTCGCCCGTGACCAGCGCCACCACCGACGGACCACGGCGGGCGGTGATGCGGTCATAAACCTCGCGCGCGAGCAGCCGCAGCGGCAGGCCGATAACGCCTGTGCGGTGCGACAGCATCCGTTCGATTGCGTAATGGGTCTTGCCTGTATTGGTGGGCCCAAGCACCGCTTCGATGCGACCGCTTGCGGACATATGCCCCCCTTCCTTCCCTGCCGGTGCGTCCCGGCAGAGCCATCCCGTCAGAGGGCCGTATCGCTCAGGCTGGCTTCCAGGCGCTCTATGGCGTCTTTTACGTCCGGCCGGTGGGGATGTATAGCATTGACCGCACGGTAAGCGCTGAGCGCGCGGCGGCTGTCGCCAAGCTGTTCCAGTATCAGCGCCAGACCGGTCAAGGCCCCGAAATGACGGGGATTCAGGGCCAGCGTGGCCTCCACATCGTGCAAGGACAGGCCCAGCCGCTGAAGTTCGAAATAGGCCGTCGCGCGGGCGTTGTAGCCTTCGGCAAAATTCGGCGCGTGGTCGATCAGCGCCGACAGGTGCTCGATGGCGGTTTCAGGGTCCTGCTCGTTCAGCGCACGCCGCCCGCGCTCCAGCAGCAGATCGGCAGACGCCGATCCCGATTGCGACCACAGCACCCAGATTTCATCTTCGACCGGCTGCCAGTTTTCCAGATCCGGCTGATGCAGCTGGACGAACAAATCGTCCAGACGGGCGGCATCTTGCTGCGCCTGCGCTATGGTGGAAAACCCTACCGCCAGAAAAAGTGCCGCTACGATGGGTTTGATCTGTGTTCTGATTGATCTCATACCGAACGATAGCTTGAAAAATCCCTGCGGCAATAGCCCCGGGGACGGATGGGAAGGATGACAGGCATGAGTTCAGTGATTGACGGAGCGGTGGAACGGTTGGCGGCGAAGTTGCCCAACGGGTTCGATGGCACGGCGCGGTTTGACATCGAAGGCGAAGGGTCGATCTTCGTTGACGAAAACGGTGTGCGCGCCGGAAACGACGATGCGGATGTTGTTCTGTCCGCCGATGAAGACACGTTCCGCGACATGCTGTCGGGCAATCTGAACCCGACCACCGCCTTCATGGGCGGGCGGCTGCGCATCGACGGCAATATGGGCCTGGCGATGAAATTGGGGGCCGCGCTGTCGTGACCCTGCAACCGGCCCCATTTCACCACGCCACGTCCTGCGCGCCGGAGGAGGCGCGCGCGGATTGGGTACGAACCGGAGATGGGCTGCGCCTGCGGTTGGCACGGCTTGCGACCGGTCCCCGCGGAACGGTTCTGATTCTGCCGGGCCGGACCGAGTATGTGGAGAAATACGGGCTCGTGGCGGGTGAATTGCAGCGCCACGGCTATGGCTCGGTCGCGGTGGATTTCCGCGGTCAGGGATTGGCCGACCGGCTTCTGAGCGACCCGGCCATCGGCCATGTGGAACGCTTCGCCGATTACCAGCAGGACGTGGCCGCGCTGGTCGACTATGCCCGTCACCTTCAGATGCCGCAGCCCTGGTTCATGATCGGCCATTCCATGGGCGGCGCCATCGGGTTGCGCGCCGCCTTGAACGGTCTTGACGTAAAGGCAGCAGTCTTCAGCGCGCCCATGTGGGGCATCAACATGCCGGGGATTTTGCGCCCTGTCTCCTGGAGCCTGGGTCTGATCGCCCACAAGGCGCGGATGAACCAGTGGATCACGCCGGGCACCCGGCGCACCACCTATGTTCGCCTGGCCGATCCCAACGACAATTTCCTGACCTCCGACCCGGCGATGCTGGATTATATGCGTCAGCAACTGGACGCGGTGCTGGGCCTGGATCTGGGCGGACCGTCGGTGCCCTGGCTCTATCGTGCGCTGGTGGAATGCCGCGATTTGCAAAAAACGACCGATCCCGGCCTGCCCACGCTGACCGTGGTGCCGACCGGCGATCAGATCGTGTCAGTTGCCGACATCACCCGGCTGGGCCAGCAGATGACCGGCGGCCGGGTGCTGATCATCGACGGCGGGCGGCATGAAACCATGATGGAGACCCCGGAACGGCGAAAGCTGTTCTTCGACGAATCCATTGGCTTTTTCGACGCCCACCGCGGCGTCTGACCCTGTCAGATCTGGATGCCGCTGAAGGCGTCGCGCAGCGCCTGTGACCAGGCATGGCTCATTTCGGCGAAGATGGCGTCACCGTTTTCGATCCGCCGGTGTTCGCAAACCTGCAACTCTCCCGCACGGATGACAGTCAGATCCAGCGGCATGCCCACCGACAGATTCGACCGCAGCGTGGAATCCATCGACAGCAACACCGCCTTCTTCGCGTCCGAAAGGGTCGTGTCGGGATTCACCACACGATCAAGGATCGGTTTGCCGTATTTATGTTCGCCGATCTGCAAAAACGGCGTGTCCGCAGTCGCTTCGATGTAATTGCCTTCCGGATAGATCAGGAACAGGCGCATCTCTCCGCCGCGCCGCTGCCCGGCCAGCAACAGCGATGCCGATGCCGTCGCTTGGCTCGACCGGCCCAGCTTCTCTGAAATATTCGCCGCCACATCCGCCAGCGCGGATCCCACGATATCGGCGACGCTCAGCATCGAGCGTGCCTTCATGATCGACGTGGCTTCGGTCGAATCGGGATCTTCAATCGCCTCGCGCAGGCGCGCCATGGTCGTTTGCGTCACCGACAGGCTGCCCGCGGTCAGGATCGCCACCACGCGGTCGCCAGGCGCTTCAAAAAGATAGGTCTTCTTGTAGCACGAAATATTGTCGAGCCCCGCGTTTGTGCGCGTGTCGCTCAACAGAACGATCCCCGCTTTCAGCAAGAGCCCTACGCAGTACGTCATGATAGTCCCCATTTCGACGGCGCCCCGGGGCGCGCCGGACCGCTCTACTGTTGAACGGCCTCAATCGCAACGTCCACATTCAGGTCTTCTTCGCCTTGACCTTCGATCACCCCCCGGATCGGAGCGGCATCGAACGCGTCGGCGCCCGAACAGATGCGGATATAGCGGGCGTCGGGGCAGCATTCGTTGGCCGGATCGAAGCCCACCCATCCCAGACCGTCCACGAACAGTTCCGCCCAGGCATGGCTTGCCTCGCTGGGGCGATCGGCGTCTTCGTCGTCGGGATCGGCAAACATGTAACCGGCCACATAGCGGGCCGGCAGGTCCAGCACATGCGCCGCGGCAATCAGGGCATGGGCATGGTCCTGACAGACCCCCATGCCGCGCCCGAGAGCTTCAGCCGCGGTTGTCGCCGCTTCGGTGGCTCCGGGCGTGTATTTGATCGCCTCCGACACCTTCGCGCTCAGCGCATGAGCCAGCCCCAGCGGATCGCCGGCTTCGGCGTCGGCCGCGACCTCACGGGCCAGCTCTTCCAGCGCCACATCGGCACGGGTCAGGCGGCTGTCACGCAGATAGGCCATCGGCGGGGTCTTTTCCCGGTGCCCCCGCAACACCCCGGCCAGATCCGTTGTGTCGACAACCCCGGTAACATCGATCACCAGTTCTTCCACCGGACCGGGCACGCGCACCAGCCAGGTGCTGTTTCCGGCGCCATCGACAAACGACGCGCCCTTGTGGCAGTCCTTTACCGTGACGTCCCAGTGGACAACGCTTTGCCCATCGAATTTCGACGGATAAAGCCGGTGGCTTTGCAGCAGATTGCGACGCGGGTTTTCGAACCGATATGTGGTGCGGTGGTGGACCGAAAGTCTCATGCGGTTCCCCGGTTCAGGTAGGTGCTGCTGACACAGGTGCTGATATCGGCGACATCGCCCTTGAAGCGTTCCAGAAAATCCAGCAGCCCTTCGTCGAAAATATCGTCCAGGGTCGTCGATTTCAGCGCTTCCAGCAACTTCTTGGCCGAAATCTGGGCCGAGCTTTCCGCCCCGTACCAGTCCGCCAGACGCATCAGGTCGTCGGTTGACGAGTCCACCGCCGAGCGCAGCGACCGCGGACAGGCCGGGTTCAGGATCAGCAAGTCGACGATCTTGCTCGGGGTCACATCGCCGCCATAGGCCCAGTAAAACGCCCGGTGCATCTGCATCGCGCGCAAAAGAACCTGCCATTGCACATTCGCGGGGCCCGTGCCCGCAAAACCCACATCCGGCATCAGGACATAGTATTTCACCGTCAGGAAGCGCGCCGTATTGTCGGACCGCTCCAGATGATAACCCAGCCGCAGGAAGTGGTACCCGTCATTGCGCAGCAAGGTGGTGTGGGATGCCCCGTTCACCAACGCGTTCTGGCGCGATGTCCATTCGGTCAGTTTCGCGATGCTCAGCTCGCTGCGCGGGGTGCGCTCGAATTCCTTGAACTCCTGATAGGCCCCGTTCAGGGCGTCCCAGACAGGAGCGCTCAGCGCCGTGCGGACGATGCGCGCGTTTTCCCGCGCAGCCGCGATGCAGGAAGCCACCGATGACGGATTTTCACGGTCGAAAAACAGGTGGCTCAGGACGTTGCGCTCCACCGGCTCGCCGTATTTGGCGCTGAAGGCGTCCATGCTTCCGCTGGCCTGCAGCACCGGCTCCCATTCGCTGCGGAACCCGTCCACCGTGTCGGGGATCATGCTCATCCGCGCGCCGGCATCGATCAGCCGCGCCATGGTTTCGGCCCGTTCCATATAACGGCCAAGCCAGAAAAGATTGTCTGCGGTTCTGCTCAGCATACCGTCACTCCGCCAGAACCCATGTGTCTTTGACCCCGCCGCCCTGAGACGAATTCACCACCAGGGACCCTTCCTTCATCGCGACGCGCGTCAATCCGCCGGGCACCAGTTCGACCTGATCGCCCACCAGACAGAAGGGCCGCAGATCCACATGGCGCGGCGCGATCCCCTGTTCGACAAAGGTCGGGCATGTCGACAATGCCAGGGTCGGCTGTGCGATATAGTTATCCGGGTTTTCGCGGATCTTCTGGGCGAACAACTCGATCTCCGATTTCGTGGCGCGCGGGCCGATCAGCATGCCGTAGCCGCCGGATCCATGCACTTCCTTCACCACGATATCTTTCAGATTGTCCAGCACATAGGCGCAATCGTCGGACTTGGTACACTGCCATGTGGGCACGTTGCTGAGGATGGGTTCTTCCCCCAGATAGAACCGCACCATATCGGGCACGAAGGTATAGATGGCCTTGTCATCCGCCACACCCGCGCCCGGCGCGGAACAGATCGCCACCCCGCCCGACCGGTAGACATTCATCAGCCCGGGCACGCCCAGCATGCTGTCGGCGCGGAAGCACAGCGGATCAATGAACGCATCGTCGATCCGCCGATAGATCACATCGACCCGGCGCGGACCTTCGGTGGTGCGCATCCAGCAATAGTCGCCTTCCACATACAGATCCTGCCCTTCGACCAGCTCAACGCCCATCATGTCAGCGAGGAAGGAATGCTCGTAATAGGCGGAGTTGAAATGCCCGGGCGTCAGGATCACCACCGTGGGCTCACCCTCGCATTTCGCCGGCGCCACCGATGCCAGCGTGCGGCGCAAAACCTCGGGATAGCTCTCGACCGGCTCGATCCGGTTCTGACGGAAGAGGCTGGGATACATGCGCATCATGACCTCGCGGTTCTGCAGCATGTAGGACACCCCCGACGGCGTCCGGCAGTTGTCTTCGAGAACGAAGAAGTCTTCGGGTCCGGTCCGCACCAGATCGATTCCGACGATATGGCTATAGACCGATTTCGGCGGTCGGATGCCGACCACCGCCTTTTCATAGGCTTCGTTGCGATAGACCAGCCGTGCGGGGATCTTGCCTGCCTTCACGATCTCGCCACGGTCATAGACATCGCTGAGGAAGGCGTTCAGCGCCCGGGCGCGCTGCTTCACGCCGCGCGACAGCCGGGTCCATTCGCGGTTTGTGAACACACGCGGGAACATGTCGAACGGGATCAACCGATCCGGGTCCCCCCCTTCGCCATAGACCGCGAACGTAATGCCGATGCGGCGGAACAGATCCTCTGCCTCGGCCTGCTTGAGACTGCGCAGCTCCACCGGCATGCTGCGCTGCCAGGTTTCCAGACCAGCATAGGCTTGGCGGATTTCGCCGTGCTCATACATTTCGTTGAAGTAAGTCGCGGACATGTCACCCGTCTATTTTGTAATTCTACCCCGTGACTCGCACGGCGCTTCGGGACAGGAAAGGATGCATACCGCGCAAAGGCAATGGCCTTCCGGCAATGCGCAAATATTCATCTATTTGCCTAAGTATTGATCGCATTTTAAACCACTCATGCATCACATGGGCCCTGCGCCCCGCAATCATGCATTCGGTGCTGTTTTGAAAGTGCAATCTTCAGCGACGACGCGAATTTTTAACCCGCGCGGTCACCGCCAGGCCAATCGCTTGACGGAAACGGCCCGGCTGACAGCGCGGGCCTTCAACGTCACACCGTGATATTTTGGGACTTCGCGGCCGCCCCCACCCGGGCGGCGCCCGGCGCCTCAGGCCGCGCGGCGACCGCTGCGGCGCGCAGCGATGAGGCTGCCCACCGCGCCGAGCCCAAGCCATAGCCCCGATGGCAGCGGCACTGGCGCCGCCTGTGCGGCCAGCACCTGCCGCACCGCGATAACCGATCCCGCCTGCGCAGGATCAACGCCATATCTGGGCGCGTCGAACGGCTTGGGGCTGGCGTACTGATAAGAGGCGGTATTGCCCGTCAAGCTCACCACGGGCTCGAAAAAAGTCGGCACCGTGAAGCGCAGCTTGACGAGCGGCAACTGTGCGCCGCCGAACTGGGTATAAAGATCCAACGTTCCGACAAGCCCGAAGACCGCCGCCGCCCCGTTGCCGGTTTTGCTGATATTGGCACTGAAGTCTGTCCGAGTGGCCACATCGCCCGCGCGCGAAAACCCTGCGATGTCCACCGTGGTAATCGCCACCTGCATCGTCGATACGGGCAGGTTCACATGGCCGAAATCATAGGCCCGATCCACCGGCGCGATAAAGTTCATCACAAACTGGATATCGAACTCCGATACCGGCGCCGGGCCGGATGTTGTGGCCGAGGGAAAGCTGTTTGCCCAAAAATTCGACTGATAGGAAAACCCGCTTAAAACCAGACGAACACTGTCGGTTTCCGTCGCCGCCCGAAGCGGTCCGCCAATTGCGAGAAGCGCCATAACAATCGCTGCGATGCGCCGCATACCCGCCGAAAGTTTCCAGCAAAAATTCATTTTCTTATCCATTATTGCGACAGGAAAAACTTCTATGGCGCGGCGGCCTTTTTTCCGAAGCCCCGACACGCTCTGTCGCTGTTTTCCTCAAAGTTTGCGAAATTTTCTCGTATATTTCGCTGACGGCTAATTTTCAGCCCAAATGGTTTACAAATGATTAACGCTTGTTCGCCGCGGCGAGGTCGCGAGCGATCGCGAAGGCGCCCCGGATCTTGTCGGCGTCCTTGGCCCAGTCGCGGCGGACGATGATCTTGTTGTCGCGGATCTTGGCCAGGCCGTTCTGCTCTTGCACAAACGCCACCAGACCTTCGGGCGACGCGAACTTGTCGTTGTGAAACTGAATGGTCGCGCCCTTCGGCCCCGCATCCAGCTTGGCAATCCCCGCCTTCTTGCATTCCGCCTTGATCCGCACCAGCAGCAGCAGCGTGTTGACCTCTTTTGGCAGCGTGCCGAAACGGTCGATCAGTTCGGCGGCAAAGCCTTCCAGTTCCACTTTGCTTTGCAGGCCGGACAGGCGGCGATAGAGCCCCAGCCGCACATCCAGATCCGGCACATAGGTTTCGGGGATCAGTACCGGCACACCAAGGTTGATCTGCGGCGCCCATTGATCGTCGGGCTCCGCCAGGCCCTCCAGCTCGCCGGACCGGATCTTGGCCACCGCCTCTTCCAGCATCTGCTGATACAATTCGTATCCCACTTCGCGCATCTGGCCGGATTGCTCTTCACCGATCAGATTGCCCGCGCCGCGAATATCCAGATCCTGGCTGGCCAGTGTGAACCCCGCCCCGAGGCTGTCGAGCGACCCCAGAACCCGCAGCCGCTTCTCCGCCGACGGCGTGAGCTTGGCGCGCGGTTTGGTGGTCAGATAGGCATAGGCGCGGGTCTTGGACCGCCCCACCCGCCCGCGGATCTGGTAAAGCTGTGCCAGGCCGAACATGTCGGCCCGGTGGATCACCATCGTGTTGGCCGTGGGAATATCCAGCCCGGATTCCACGATGGTCGTGGCCAGAAGCACGTCGTACTTGCCGTCATAAAAGGCGTTCATCCGGTCGTCCAGCTCGCCCGCCGCCATCTGGCCATGCGCCGTCACATGGGTCACCTCAGGCACCTGATCGCGCAGGAATTCCTCCATGTCCGGCAGGTCCTTGATGCGCGGCACCACGATGAAGCTCTGGCCGCCGCGATAATGTTCGCGCAGCAGCGCCTCGCGGATCGTGACCGGGTCGAATTCGGACACATAGGTGCGCACCGCCAGCCGGTCCACCGGCGGGGTGCCGATGATCGACAGATCGCGCACCCCCGACAGCGACATCTGCAGCGTGCGGGGAATCGGCGTCGCGGTCAGCGTCAGCACATGGACATCGCTGCGCAGGGCCTTCAGCCGTTCCTTGTGCGCGACGCCAAACCGCTGTTCTTCATCGACAACCACCAGGCCCAGATTGGCGAAGCGAACCGTTTTGGCCAGGATGGCATGGGTACCGATGACGATATCCACCGTGCCGTCGGCCAGCCCCGCGCGGGTCGCGGCGGCTTGTTTGGCGGGCACGAACCGCGACAATTGTCCGACCTTGACCGGAAAGCCACGGAACCGTTCGCCGAAGCTTTTGGCATGCTGACGCGCCAACAGCGTGGTCGGCGCGATCACCGCCACCTGTGCGCCCGAGAGCGCCGCGACGAAGGCGGCACGCATGGCGACCTCCGTCTTGCCGAACCCCACATCGCCGCAGATCAGCCGATCCATGGGGCGGCCGCGTTCCATGTCGCTCAGCGTGGCTTCGATGGCCGACAACTGATCGTCGGTCTCCTGATACGGGAACCGGGCGCAGAACGACTCCCACATCCCGTCCGGCGGCGCCATGACCGGAGCGTGGCGCAGTTCGCGTTCGGCGGCGATGCGGATCAAACGGTCGGCAATTTCACGGATGCGCGCCTTCAGCCGCGCTTTCTTAGCCTGCCAGGCGCCGCCGCCCAGCTTGTCCAGCATCCCTTCTTCATGGCCGAAACGGGACAGCAGCTCGATGTTTTCCACCGGCAGATACAGCCGGTCGCCGCCCGCATACTCCAGCGCCACGCATTCATGCGCAGCCCCCATCGCGGTCACGACCTCCAACCCGGTGAACCGGCCCACCCCGTGATCCACATGCACAACCAGATCGCCGGGGCTGAGGCTTTGGGCTTCGGTCAGGAAATTTTCGGCACGTTTGCGCTTGCGCGGCGCGCGGATCAGCCGGTCGCCCAGCACATCCTGTTCCGAGATTACGGTCAGGCCATCGGCCTCGAAGCCGTGCTCAAGCTCCCATACGGCAAGATAAGGGCCCGTGCCGCCCTCGGGCAGATCGCGCGTATCGGTGATCGCGGTCAGGCCGGTCACGCCTTCGTCTTCCAACAATCCCTTCAGGCGTTCCCGCGCCCCGTCCGAATAGGACGCCACCACCACGGCGCCTTTTGCCTTTCTGACTTTAATATGATCCGCCAGAGCATTGAAAATATTTATGGTCTCGGACTGTCTTTCAGGGGCGAAGTTGCGCCCGATGCGACCGCCCGCGTCGATCACGCCCGGGC
>JAGQRU010000066.1 GCA_020425105.1 Paracoccaceae bacterium | reverse complement strand
GTTCGTGGCGGGGTTCATCGGCTCGCCGTCGATGAACTTTCTGGAGGCGACCGTCGAAGAACATCGGCAAGCGGGAATTGCCGCCTGTCTGAAAGGCCAAAACGACCTTGTGCTCGATGTGCCGCTGCAGACGCGGCCCGCGGTCGGATCCACGCTCACGCTCGGCATACGGCCCGAGCATCTTTCGGTGACGGCGGGCGCGGGTTTGCGGGTCACGGTCGAGGTGGCCGAGGAACTGGGCGGCATCTCGTACCAGCACGGCACTCTAGAGGGTGGAGACCCCGTGATCTTTCAACAGACCGGTGCAAGGCACGGCATGCACGGCACCGTTCAAACCATCACGCCAGAGAGCGGGCGGATATTCGCCTTTGACTCAAACGGCGATCGCATTCGGTGAAAACCGGGACCGAGGAGGAGGAAAGTATGACTTGGAATCTGAAGGTGCTCGCGGCATCCGCGGCAATGGCAGTTGGCGTGGCGAGCCCTGGCTGGGCGCAAGTGGAAGTCGAATGGTGGGACTTCCTCGGCGGCGGTGACGGCGTTCGGATGAAGGCGCTGATCGAACAGTTCAACAACGAACACCCCGACATTCAGATCAACGCGACGACCCTGGACTGGGGCCAGACATTCTACACCAAGGTCAGAACGGCGGTTTCCGTCGGCGAAGGGCCGGACGTGATGACTTATCACCTGTCGCGGCTGCCTCTGGCGCTTGAAGAAGGCGTGCTTTCGCCGGTGACGGACGAAGATATGGCGGCCGCGGGGCTGAGTTCCAGCGACTTCTTCGATCCCGCAATCGCAGCTGCATCCGACCAATCCGGTCAGCTCATGGCGATCCCCTTCGACATTCATGCGATCATTACCTACTACAACCGCTCCGCGCTTGAAGGGACCAAGTGGCTGGATGCCGACGGCAATCTGACCAACCTCAATTCCGTCGAAGACATGACGGCGCTCCTGACATGGGCGAAGGAAAACGGCTTCTCCGATCCGCTCAGCTATCAGAGCGAAGGCGGTGGCGGGACCTGGCGCATCTTCTATACCCTGCTGCGGCAGCAGGGCGGCGAGATGATCACCGACGGCGAAGTTCTGGCTGGCGACAATTTCGACAAGGCTGTCCGTGCCATTCAGATCATGGCCGATTGGCGTGCCGCGGGCCTTACCCCGGAACAGGCGTCTTACCCTGCGTCGGTCGCGCTGTTTGTCGGCGGCAAGTCGGTGCTGCACATCAACGGCGTCTGGGAGGTTCCGACCTTCTCTGACCAGTCCGATGCAGGCACGCTTGGGTTCGAATGGTTCGCCAACGAGGTGCCGCAGCTGCTCGATCAGCCCGCGACCTGGGCGGATTCCCACTCGTTTGCCATTCCGAACGATCCCGACATGAGCGCCGAAACCCGCGCCGCCGTTATGACGGTCATCGGCTGGATGGAACAGCATTCGCTTGCCTGGGCAGGTGCGGGCCATATCCCGGCGTACCGCCCGACGGTCGAAAGCGCCGACTACGCGCAGATGCAGCCCAATGCGACCTATGCCTCGCTTGTTGCCAGCGCGGCGTTCGATCCCCGGTCCAAGGTCGCTGGCGTTGCGTCGCCGATCTATGACGCCGTGAACAACATGATCGCGCCGGCGGTGTCTGGCTTCATGGGCGCCGAGGACGCGGCCGCGGCGATGAAAGACCAGCTTCAGGCGCTGCTCAACTGAGATCCTGCACCATCTGGGGGCGCCCCGGGCGCCCCTTCCGAGTAGCCTGCAAGATAGAGGTCGTCATGTCCGTCGCCAAAAGACACAAACGGGAAGTACGCTCCGCCTACATTCTAGTTGCACCATTCGTTTTGGTCTTTGCGGTCTTCTTTCTGTATCCAGCGATCAAGGTGCTGATACTGAGCTTCACCAATTCGCCGCTGATCGGCGATGGTGACTGGGTCGGCTTTGCGAACTACGCCAAGTTGCTCAACGACCGGCTGTTTTACACGTCACTGTGGAACAACTTCTATTTCGTTTTTCTGACCGTTGTGCCGACCACTGCGATCGCGCTTTTGATCGCGCTTGCGGTCAACACGCTCAAAGGTCGGCTGCAGGCGCTGGTGCTGACGCTGTTCTTTCTGCCCTATATCCTGCCGGTTTCGGTCGTGACGCTGATCTGGGACTGGATGTTCGACTTCCAGTTCGGCGTCTTGCAGCCGCTTGTCGCCCTGATCACGGGCAAACCGGTCCCGGTATTCAAGAACCCGTATTGGGTCATGCCGATGATCGCTGTGGTCACGATCTGGTGGACAAACGGCTTCAACGTGCTTCTGCTCATCGCCGGGTTGCGCAATATTCCCGAAGACCTTTACGAAGCCGCGTCGCTGGACGGCGCCACCATCTGGCAACGTTTCTGGCGCATCACCTGGCCGTTGCTTTGGCCGGTCACGGCGCTCGTGCTGACGCTCCAGCTGATCCTTCAACTCAAGATCTTCGATCAGGTCTTTCTGCTTTCGGAAGGCGGCCCGTTCAATCGGTCCTACGTGATCTTGATGCAGATGTACCGCGAGGGGTTCCAGCTTAACCACGGCGGCTATGCCTCGGCCATCGCCATGGTGCTGTTCCTGATCATCGTGGTCGTTTCGATACTTCAATACCAGCTACTCCGGATCGGGGGCCGCAAATGACCGCGAAGCAATGGCGCAATATCTCGCTCACCGCCCTTATTCTGATCGCAGCGGCGATCTGGGTCTTTCCGCTCTACTGGGCGCTCACGACCTCTCTACGCAGCGAAATGCGGGTCGTTTCCGATGCGGGGGTCTGGCTGGATGAGCTTAACTTCAGCGCGTATATCCAGGTGCTTTCGACCTCGAAACTGCCGCTGTGGTATCTCAACTCCGTCGGCACGTCGCTTATCATCACCGTGCTTGTCCTGCTGTTCGGGATGATGTGCGCCTATGCGCTGTCGCAGCTCCAGTTCCCCGGCCGGCGAGTTCTTTACCTGGTCATCGTGGCAAGCTTCATGGTGCCGGCGCCTGCGCTCTACGTGGCGAAGTTCATCCTGATGAGCGATATGGGGCTCGTGAACACCTGGTGGGGCATCATCCTGCCACAGTTGATCGTCCCGGTCGTCGTCATCGTCTACAAGCAGTTCTTCGACGCCATTCCAAAGGAAATGCGTGAGGCGGTTCTGCTTGATGGCGGGAGCGAGTTTGTCCTGCTGTTCAAACTTTACCTGCCTTTGAACTGGGGGATTACGACGGCGCTCGCGATCATCACATTCATCGGGGCATGGAACAACTTCTTCTGGCCGTTCCTGATCGTGACCGGTGAAAACATGATGACCATCCCGGTGGGCATCACCCAGGTGGATGACGCTTTCGGTGTTGCCTATGCGCGGACGATGGCCCTGGCGCTGCTGGCCGCCGCACCGGTGATCATCGGGTATCTGATCTTCCAGAAGCGCGTGACCGAAGCCGTGATGATTTCCGCAGGTGTGAAAGGATAGCGCCCTTTCAAAACCCCGCAAGAACAGGTCGCGCCCTCAGGTTCCGCCGCATCCCGCAAGGCGGCAAGGGCAGCGCGGCCTCAGTCAAAGTGGCTCAAGGGATCGGCTGACAGAACAGCGCGTGTCCCAGAGATGGAAAGACATTCGATATGGAAGAGCGGAACTTTTCGATCGGTTTGGACTACGGCACGAACTCCGTGCGGGCGATCATTGTCGATTGCGCCAACGGTGAAACCATCGGCAGCGCGGTCGTCGGGTATCCCAGCGGACATCAGGGCGTCTTGCTGGACAGAGAAAACCACAATGTCGCCCGTCAGAACCCCGCCGATTACCTCTTTGGTCTTGAGACGTCCGTTGCCGCGGCGCTTGAACAGGCGGCAGAGCATGAAGGGTTCGACCCGGCGCGGGTGATAGGCATCGGCGTCGACACGACCGGCTCAAGCCCGATGCCCGTGGACGCATCCAACCGGCCATTGTCCATGACGCCAGCGTTCGAGGGAAATCTGAATGCCATGTGCTGGCTGTGGAAAGACCACACAAGCTGGCGCGAAGCCGAGGCATTCACCCGCATCGCCCGCGAGATCCGACCGGAATACCTCGATATCTGCGGCGGCACATATTCGTCGGAATGGTGGTGGGCGAAGATCTGGCATTGTCTGGTTGCGGCGCCGGATGTGTTCGCCGCGGCCGCATCGTGGGTGGAGCTTGCCGACTGGGTGCCGTCGGTGCTGGCAGGGCGCGATGATCCGGCCGACATCGTGCGCGGTGTCTGCGCCGCCGGTCACAAGGGGCTTTACAATGCCGCCTGGAACGGGCTGCCGGACGCGGAGTTTCTGGCCCGGCTCGATCCGGCCTTGGCAGACTTGCGCGGGCGGCTTTATGCAACGGCGCACGATCTCGATACGCCTGCCGGGGCGCTGTGCAAGGACTGGGCCGACCGGCTTGGCCTGCGCGAAGGCATTGCGATCGCAATCGGCGCATTCGACAATCACTATGGCTCGATCGGCTGCGGGATCTCCGAAGGCGTCCTGGTCAAGGTGATCGGGACCTCAACCTGCGACTGCGCCGTCGTCACCCCGGAAAACAACCCCGGAACCATCCCCGGTGTCTGCGGGATCGTCGAAGGGTCGATCCTGCCGCGCGTCTACGGGATCGAAGCCGGACAATCGGCGGTGGGCGATCTGTTCAAATGGTGGGTCGAAGGTGTCTGCGAGGGCGATGCTGCGACGCATGAGGTTTTGACCATTGAAGCGGCGCATCTTGCCCCGGGGCAGTCGGGTCTGCTGGCGCTGGACTGGAACAATGGCAACCGAACCATCCTGGTCGATCAACGCCTGACCGGCCTCATCCTCGGCCAGACCCTGCATACCAGCCGGGCCGACATCTACCGCGCGCTGATCGAGGCGACCGCCTTTGGGGCGCGGGCGATCCTGGAGCGGATCCGGGACTGCGGAACCCGGGTGGACACGATCATCTGCGCAGGGGGCATCGCAGAGAAGAACGCGATGCTGATGCAGATCTATGCTGATGTGTTGAAGACGCCGCTCAGGGTTACGACATCGCAGCAAACCTGCGCCCTCGGGGCCGCCATCGGCGCGGCCTATGCGGGGGGCGCTCATGCCACGCTGGACGACGCGGTGGCTGCAATGACCGGGCTGGGCGACACGACATACACGCCTGAACCGGCGCATTCGGCGATCTATGACAAACTCTATGCGCTTTACCGCGACCTCCATGACGCTTTTGGCGGCGTGACCCGCTCTGCTGACCTGTCGCAGGTCATGAAGGAGCTGATCGACATCAAGGCCACGGCGCTGACACCGAAATCGAAGGAAAACGAATGATGCTTGGCCTCAAACCCATGACCCTGTGGTTCGTCGTCGGAACCCAGAACCTTTACGGTGCCGAAACGCTGGCGGAGGTCGCGAGAAATGCCGAGACCATTGCCGCCGCTTTGAACACGCGCGGTCTGCCGGTCGAAATCAAGGCGCAACCCATCGTCAAGACGCCGGGCGAGGCCACCGATATCTGCACGCGGGCCAATTCCGATCCGGAATGCGGCGGGGTGATCCTCTGGATGCACACTTTCTCTCCGTCGAAGATGTGGATCCGGGGACTGTCGCAACTGACCAAACCGCTCATGCACCTGCACACGCAGTTCAACCGGGAACTGCCGTGGTCCGAGATCGACATGAACTACATGAACACCCATCAGGCGGCCCATGGCGACCGCGAGGCGGGGTTTATCCACACACGGATGCGGCTTGCGCGCAAGGTCGTGGTCGGCCATTGGTCGGATCGCAAGGTGCATGACCGTATCGACGCCTGGGCGCGGGCGGCACGGGCGTGGCATGACTGGCAGGGCGGCAAGATCGTCCGCATCGGCGACAACATGCGTCAGGTCGCGGTCACGGATGGCGACCGGGTCAGCGCCGAGATGGCCTTCGGGTTTACCATCGACACGTTCGGTGTGGGGGATCTGGTCGCCGAAATGGCGGCGATCCCTGATGCGCGCGTTGCCGATCTGGCGGCCGGTTATTGCGATCTCTATGATGTGGCGCCGGATCTGGCGCCCGGGGGCAGCCGCCACGAGGCCCTGCGTCATGCGGCGCGGCAGGAG
Source organism: Paracoccaceae bacterium (assembly GCA_020425105.1). Lineage (GTDB taxonomy): Bacteria > Pseudomonadota > Alphaproteobacteria > Rhodobacterales > Rhodobacteraceae > Meridianimarinicoccus. The sequence continues at coordinate 11,821 of JAGQRU010000066.1, read as the reverse complement.
CTGGGGCTGCGCAAGTTCCTTGGCGACCGCGGCGCGATGGGCATGACCCACACGTTCGAGGATCTGCACGGGCTCGATCAACTGCCCGGTTTTGCCCCTCAGCGGCTGATGGCCGACGGGATCGGACATGCCGGCGAAGGCGACTGGCGCACCTCGGCGCTGGTGCGGGCCCTCAAGGTCATGGGCCACGGGCTTAGCGGCGCGACCTCGTTCATGGAGGATTACACCTACGATCTGACAGAAGGGCAGGAGGTCGTCCTGGGCTCTCACATGCTCGAAATCTGCCCGACCATCGCTTCGGGCAAACCACGCGTCGAAATTCATCCCCTGGGCATCGGCGGCAAGTCCGATCCGGTGCGGCTGGTCTTCGATGCGGTGAAGGGCGACGCGCTGAACGCGAGCCTGATCGATCTCGGCAACCGCTTCAGACTGGTGGTCAACGCGGTCGAGGCGGTGGATCATCCCGACCTGCCGAAGTTGCCGGTGGCGCGAACCGTTTGGCGATGCAAGCCCGATTTCGCCACCGCCTGTGCGGCGTGGATTCATGCCGGCGGTGCTCATCACACCGCGTTCAGCCATGACGTGACGACCGAAGTGCTGACCGATTTCGCGACCATCGCCGGGATCGAGATGACGCTGATCGACGATGACACCCGGCTGCCGCGCTTTCTGCACGATCTCCGGCTGGGCGAGGTTTATTACCATATCGATAAGGGGTTCCGGGCATGAGCGTCTTCAAGGAACTGAAACGTGAGGCGTACGAAGCCAATATCGCGCTGCCACGCGAGGGGCTGATCAACCTGACCTTCGGCAACGCATCGGCGGCCGACCGCGCGGCGGGTGTCTTTGCGATCAAGCCATCGGGCGTCGGCTATGACGCGATGACAGCCGAAGACATGGTGGTGGTGGATTTCGAGGGCGCGGTCGTCGAAGGCTCCATGCGCCCGTCTTCCGACACCCCGACCCACCGTCGCTTGTTCCTGGCCTATGATTCCATCGGCGGCGTCGTTCACACGCATTCGACCTGTGCGACGTCGTTTGCCCAGGCGGGGCGGGCGATCCCGAATTTCGGCACGACCCATGCCGATTACTTCTGCAGCTTCGTTCCCGTCACGCGAAAGATGACAAAGGCCGAAATCGAAGGCGAATACGAATGGGAAACCGGCAACGTCATCGTGGAGTGTCTGGAAGGCGAAGATCCGCTGTCCTGGCCGGGCATATTGGTGAACCGTCATGCGCCGTTCACCTGGGGCAAATCGGTGGCCAAGGCCGTTGAAGCCGCGGTGGCGCTGGAATGCATTGCCGACATGGCGCTGAAATCGCTTCAGCTGGTTCCCGACCTCGAACCGATTGAGGCGGTCCTTCTGAACAAGCACTTCTTCCGCAAGCACGGATCGACCGCCTATTACGGCCAGCCGGTGGCGTGAGGTGAGCGCTGTGCCTGGACCGAATGAACATCGCATGGAGAACGTAAGGTGAGCTTCAAACCCGCCGCATGGCCCCGCAAGTTGCGTTCTCAGGAATGGTATGGCGGCACCTCGCGCGACAACATCTATCATCGGGGCTGGCTGAAAAAAATTAGGGCTATCCGCACGATCTGTTCGACGGGCGGCCGGTGATCGGCATCCTGAACACATGGTCTGACCTGACCCCGTGCAACGGGCACCTGCGGGATCTTGCAGAAAAGGTGAAGGCCGGAGTGTGGGAGGCCGGCGGCTTCCCGCTGGAGGTGCCGGTTTTCAGTGCGTCCGAGAACACCTACCGCCCCACGGCGATGATGTATCGCAACCTCGCGGCGCTGGCGGTCGAAGAGACCATGCGCGCGCAACCAATTGATGGCGCGGTCCTGCTGGTTGGCTGCGACAAGACCACCCCGTCGCTGATCATGGGGGCGGCGTCGACCGACATCCCGTCCATCGTGGTCACCGGCGGGCCGATGCTGAACGGCTGGTTTCGGGGGGAGCGGGTCGGAGCGGGCACCCATCTTTGGAAATTCTCCGAAGCGGTCAAGGCCGGGGAGATGACGCAAGAGGAATTCGTTGCGGCCGAGATCGCGGTGACCCGCTCGACCGGCACCTGCAACACGATGGGCACCGCCAGCACCATGGCAAGCATGGCCGAAGCGCTTGGCATGGCGCTTTCCGGCAATGCCGCGATCCCGGCGGTGGATGCGCGGCGGCGGGTGATGGCACAGGTCAGCGGGCGCCGCATCGTGCAGATGGTCAAGGACGATCTGAAACCGTCGGATATCATGACGCGCGAGGCTTTCGAGAACGCGATCCGCACCAATGGCGCGATCGGTGGTTCAACGAATGCGGTGATTCATCTGATGGCAATCGCCGGGCGGGTCGGCATCGATCTGACACTGGACGATTGGGACCGACTGGGACGCGACATCCCGACAATCGTCAACCTTCAGCCCTCGGGCAAATACCTGATGGAAGAGTTCTACTACGCTGGCGGGTTGCCGGTGACGCTGAAACAGCTGGGCGAGGCGGGAAAGCTTCACAAGAACGTTCTGACGGTGTCGGGCAACACCCTTTGGGATGAGGTCAAGGACGTTACCAACTGGAATGCCGATGTGATCCTGCCGGTGGAAAAAGCGCTGACGCCGCAGGGCGGGATCGCGGTGCTGCGCGGCAACCTTGCGCCGAACGGCGCGGTGCTGAAGCCTTCCGCCGCATCGCCCCACCTGATGAAACATCGCGGCCGGGCCGTCGTGTTCGAGGATATCGACGACTACAAGGCCAAGATCAACGACGACGCGCTCGATATCGACGAAACCTGCGTCATGGTGCTGAAGATGTGCGGCCCCAAAGGCTATCCCGGCATGTCGGAGGTGGGCAATATGGGCCTGCCGCCGAAGGTGTTGAAAAAGGGGATCACCGACATGGTGCGGATCTCTGATGCGCGCATGTCGGGCACCGCCTATGGCACCGTGGTGCTCCACACCTCGCCCGAGGCCGCGCGCGGCGGTCCGTTGGCGATTGTCCGAACCGGCGACATGATCGAGATCGACGTCGCCGCCCGCCGCATCCATCTGGATGTGCCCGACGCAGAGATCGCGCGACGGCTTGCCGATTGGACCTGCCCCGAAGAACCGCCCGAAAGCGGATATGCCAGGATGTTCTATGACCATGTCGAAGGCGCCGACACCGGCGCGGATTTCGACTTCCTGAAGGGATGCCGCGGCGCGGCCGTGCCCAAGGATTCTCACTGATGATCCTTGCGTATGGACAGATCGGCACCAATGGGCGGCTGTTGCGAAACCCCGGCGGCCCACGTTGCGGGACACAGCAGCGCTGCACAACCGCACCCCTGCGGAACCACACGACCGTCCCCGAAGCACCAAGTGGAGTGAACTGAATTGGCCCAAAAGCCCTATTCCGGCATCTGGCCGGTCGCCCCGACACCCTTCAACGATGATGGCAGCATCGATGTGGACGGCATGAAGCGCGTGATCGATTGCATGGTCGATCAGGGTTCGACCGGCATCTGCATCATGGCCAATTTCTCCGAGCAGTTCCTGCTGACGGACGAGGAGCGGGCAATCCTCACCCGGGTCAGTCTTGAACATGTGGCAGGGCGACTGCCGGTCATCGTGACCATCAGCCATTACGCGACGCAGGTGGTCGAGGCACGCGCCCGTGAAGCCGCCGCGATGGGCGCGACGATGGTGATGATGATGCCGCCCTATCATGGCGCCTTGTTGCGCGCCGACGACGACGCGACGTTTGAGCATTTCGCGCGGGCAGGGGCGGCGGGCCGCATCCCGATCATGGTTCAAGATGCGCCGATTTCAGGGGTGACGTTGTCGGTGCCTTTCCTGGTCCGGATGGCGAAGGAAATCGACGAGGTGAAGCTCTTCAAGATCGAGACACCGGGTGCCGCAGGCAAGCTCCGCGCGTTGATCGCCGCGGGCGGCGATGCAATCGAGGGTCCGTTCGATGGCGAAGAGGCGATCACGTTGATCCCCGACTTCGATGCCGGGGCAACCGGGACGATGACCTCCGCCACCATTCCCGATCTCATCAAGCCAGCGGTCGATGCCTATCTGCGTGGTGATCGTGACACGGCACGTGCGATCTATAAGGACCTTCTTCCGATCATCAATTTCGAAAACCGCCAGTGCGGGTGGCGGTCGTGCAAGGCGGTGATGGTCGAAGGCAAGGTGATCAGGTCCGAACATGTGCGGCATCCGACGCGTGGAATGCACCCCGACACGCGCGCGCAGCTTCTCGAACTGGCGCGGGAAGTGAACCCGCTCGCGCTGACCTGGGGCCACTAATCGCAACCCCGCACATTACAAAAATCAGGAGGCCGCGATGCCGAAGACAACAACCTTTTCTCCGACTGGGAAGCACTTGATTGCTGGTGGTTGGGTTGCCGGCGGCGCGACCTTCATGTCCAAACCGGCGCACGGGCCTGCACATGAATTCTGTGCGGGCACTCCCGAATTGATCGACCATGCTGCGCAGGCGGCGGAAGAGGCATTTGGGTCATTCGGCCACACGACGCGCCACGAACGCGCGGCCTTTCTGAACGCAATCGCGGACGAGATCGAAGCGCGTGCAGAGGCGATCACCGAAATCGGTGCACAGGAAAGCGGCCTGCCCGAAGCGCGGCTGCAGGGCGAACGAGGCCGGACCACGGGCCAGCTTCGGCTTTTCGCGCAGCATATCCTCGCCGGTGATTATCTGGACCGGCGCCATGACGCTGCGCTGCCCGATCGTACGCCTCTGCCGCGCCCGGATCTCAAGATGCTGCAGCGCCCCATCGGTCCGGTCGCTGTCTTCGGGGCTTCGAACTTTCCGCTCGCCTTTTCAACAGCCGGCGGCGATACCGCTGCCGCTCTGGCTGCGGGCTGTCCCGTGATCGTCAAGGGCCATCCGGCGCATCCGGGCACGGGCGAAATCGTCGCCGAAGCCATTCTTGCCACCATCACGTCTTGCGGGCTTCATCCCGGCGTCTTTGCCCTGATCCAGGGTGGCGGCAACGAGGTTGGAACGGCGCTTGTCACCCATCCGCTGATCAAGGCTGTCGGCTTCACAGGATCGCTGGGCGGGGGGCGGGCGCTGTTTGACCTCTGCGCATCCCGGCCTGAACCCATCCCTTTCTTTGGAGAGCTTGGATCGGTGAACCCGATGTTCCTTCTGCCGCGGGCGCTTGCCGCCCGAGGCGCGCGGATCGCGTCCGGCTGGGCGGCCTCCCTTACCATGGGTGCGGGCCAGTTCTGCACCAATCCGGGGATCGCGGTTCTGATCGACAGCGCCGATGCGGACGGTTTTGTAGCGGCCACCAGAGCGGCGCTGGAACCGATAGCACCGCAGACAATGCTGACGGACGGGATCGCGGATGCCTTTCGTCAGGGGCGTGACCGCGTGGCCGCGACCGCCGGCGTGCAGGAGGTGTTGACGAGCACCTGCGACCTGCGGTCGGCGACGCCCTATCTTTTTGCCGTGAGCGGAGAGCAATGGCTGGCGAATGAAGCTTTGGGCGAAGAGGTGTTCGGTCCTCTCGGCATCGTCGTGCGCGCGAAGAACGAAACCGAGCTGGCGGACATTGCCCGCAGTTTGAAGGGGCAGCTGACCTGCACGCTTCACATGGACGTGGACGACTCCAAACTCGCGTTGAAGCTCATGCCGATCCTTGAGCGCAAGGCAGGGCGCATCCTCGCAAACGGCTTCCCGACAGGGGTAGAGGTCGCAGACAGCATGGTGCACGGCGGCCCGTATCCCGCATCTACGAACTTCGGCGCAACTTCTGTGGGGACCCTGTCCATCCGCCGGTTCCTTCGTCCAGTCTGTTTTCAGAACATGCCCGACGGTCTGTTGCCGGAAGATTGGTAGAACTGGTTTTCTGGAGGATTTGACCCGGGCCCCGGACATCTTGCAGACATGCGGGTTGCGGCAAACGCGTATGGCACGGATCGGATCGCAGTCCTGTGGTGCCGAGGCTCACGACCCATTGATGCCAGAGATCCCGGCCGCCACAAACCCCGTCAACCAGTGTTCGCGATCCTCCGGACGTGTGTAGCAGCGCAGGAGGGCGGCGACAAAAGTTGCGTTGGAATAGCCGTCCGGCTTTGCGGCCTCGAAGCGTTCGGTGCACATCCGGGCGCGCACATCATTACCCTCCTTAGCCCAAAGCGCAGCGGCGTAGGCTTGGCAGTGAGGGTGTGGATTGGTCCATTTTGCCACAAGCTCCAGCGCCTCTTTGTGCCTGTGCATCACGTAGAGAGCTTCGATCATGCCTTCGTAGTGCCCCTCGGGAAACAACGGGTCCAGATCCATCGTTCTCTGGTGATACGACATGGCCCTTTCGGCCTCGCCCGATGCGGCAAGTATGGTGGCAAGGAAATGCGTGCACTCGGTCGAATTCGGATTGATCGTGATGGCCTGTTCCGCGAGCTTTTTCGCAACCGGGTACTGGCCCCCGAACTGAAAAACCATGGCGCATTTCGACAGAACGCGTTCGTTGTCCGGAGCAAGCCTTATTGCTGCGCGCGCCTGGTCGAGCGACTCCTCGACTTCGCTTTCGGTCTGCTGCCCAGTGATAAACACCTTGTAGCCAAGCAGGAAAGCCAGAGCCGCCCGTGCGGGTCCAAAACCGGGATCGTTCGCCACGATCCTGCGATAATCGGCTTCTTCACGCAGAATGTCCTGATGCGCTGCCATGTCATACTCGGCCCGCAAAAGTGCCTGATAAGACGACAGGCGAGGGGAGTTCGACCTGTTGAGGCGACGCCCGACATCGTCAAAGACGCGCCACGGCAGATAACCGGCAAGTGACCTCACGATGTCATCCTGAAGATCGAAGTAGTTCTCAATCTGCCTGTCGAACTGCTCGGCGCAGATACTCGCGCCGCTCGATCGTTCGGACAATTGCACGGTAATTCGAACCCGTTGCCCCCGGACCTGGACCGTTCCGGTGACAAGATAGTCGGTCGGCACGTTCGCCATCGGGTTCTCAAGCAAGGACCGGCGGTCCTTGAGCCGTTGTGCGGAGCTGATCGAAACCACACGCACGTCACTGTAACGGGAAAGGGCGACGATCAGATCTTCGGTCAACCCTTCCGCCAGGAATTCTGAACTTCCCGGAGAGAGATCGGTAAAGGGAAGCACAAGTATCGACGCTTCCGCCGCCAACGGCTCGGCAACGGTTCTTTCGTCTGGGTCTTGGGCCGCGCCGGTTTCCTGTTCGACAGCCGCCACAAACCGGAACCCCCGCTTCGGCTGCGTTTGTATCGTATTCTGCTCGCGCCCACTGTCGCCCACGGCGTGCCGAACGAGATTGATGCGCGACGTGATCGCGGCGTCAGAAACGATGCGCCCCCGCCAAACCGTTTCGATGAGTTCGTCCTTCGAGACGATGCGGTCACGGTTCTCGAACAGGTAGATCAGGATGTCGAGCACCTTCGGCTCGACGGCAACGGCGACGCCATCACGCGTCAGTTCGGGGATTGCCGTGTCGATCCGGAAGGCGCCGAACCGCGCCTTCATTGTTTCGCCCCCAAGCCGCGCAGATCCGAAGATATTCCGGAGAAAATACGGAGGGGTTCGAAAAGCGGGGTCACCGGCAGCCTGCAATAAGGAGGAAACGCAACATTCGGAGCACCGTCATAATGAACGTAATCGGCAAAACCTCAACTCCCGTCCTTCCGCACCAATCGGATGTGAAATTCCTTATGGACGGCGGATGTGAAACCACCCTGATTTTCGAAGACAAGCTGGAACTGCCGCACTTTGCCGCTTTCACGTTGCTTGAAACACGTGAGGGGACCGCCCTTCTGCGGCGGTATTTCCGGCGCCACCTGGATGTCGCGAAGGCCGCCGGGCTCGGGTTCATACTTGAAAGCCCCACATGGCGCGCAAACGCAGACTGGGGTGCGCTTCTCGGCTATGACGCGAAGCGTCTGGCGGAAATGAATGCCCGCGCCGTCGCGCTGATGCACGAGATCCGCGCAGAATGTGCGGACGATGGCGGGCCGGTTCTTGTCAGCGGATGTGTTGGCCCGCGCGGCGACGGCTATGTGGTCGGCGCTGAAATGACCGCAAGTGTCGCCGAAGCTTATCACCTGCCACAGATCATGGCCCTCAAGGGCGCCGGTGCCGAGATGGCGACAGCCTTGACAATGACCTATTGTGCGGAAGCGATCGGGATTGTCCGCGCGGCACTCAAGGCCAACCTGCCGATTGCGGTTTCGTTCACGACCGAGACCGATGGCCGTCTTCCGAGCGGTCAATCGCTGCAAGACGCCATCGAAGAAACGGATTCCGCGACCGGCTGCGCACCGATTTACTACATGATCAACTGCGCTCACCCCGATCACTTCAGGGGCGTGCTGGAGGGCGCGTGGTTGCGGCGCATCGGCGGCTTTCGTGCCAACGCCAGCCGCTTGAGCCACGCGGAACTGGACGAAGCCGAAGAGCTCGACGACGGCGATCCGCTAGAGTTCGGGGATCTGCACAGCCAACTCGTCGGTGTCCTGCCATCCGTCCACGCCCTCGGTGGCTGCTGCGGCACGGATCATCGCCACATTGGCGCGGTCGCGAACGCCTTTTCGGCTCGGCAGTAATCGCGCCAATCCGAATACTTGCGAGGCCGCAGGGCAGGGGTCCCTCAGGTCCCATGAAAGCTGCTTGCGCGCCGCAGCAAGTCGAAGGCGAAGGCCGTCGCGGAATGGCCTTCGCATCGCTCAAGGCGCGGCAGAAGCCCCAAAGGAAGTCCCAATGACTCACTTCGAGCTTACAGAAGCCAGCGGTCGTCGTGCCCGGCGGGTCGCACAAACTGTGACCTGGGCCGAAACGCGGGCGCTGTTGCGGCTTGCCGCACCGCTGACCGGCCTGGCCCTGGTCAACATGGCGATGAGCGTTACTGACACGCTGATGACGGCCGCGTTCGGCCTGGAAGCGCTGGCGGCTGTGGCGGTTGCGAGCGACTTCTATTCGATTGTCTTCTATCTGGCCGTCGGTTGCATTGGCGGGCTTATGCAGACTCTGGACTCGCTGAGTTTTATTGCCGGTAGATGACCACTGCGCGGCACGGCATTTCTGGTTCGCAACCGCATGAATCGATCTGACGCCTCATGCCACCAACGAACCCGAACCAACCCGTCATATTCAGTTGAAGCCATCTGTTTCACGCATTTGCTCTTCAAATGTGAAACTGTCCGCAAGCGTCTATAATATGTGTAATCTGGATTATGGTAATTATATGCGCAGATAGACCGATTGTCTGCCACCGCATCTTGTCGGGTTGTGCTTTGCCGTGACCAGCCACTATGTCTGAACCGACACCGCCAAAGCCGAGGATCTCATGAAATACCGCATCACTCCTGTTCTTGACGCCAATGCTTCGGGCGCGGATGCGCCTTTCGGGCAACTTCCTGAATGGGATCTGAGCGATCTGTATCCGGCGCCCGACTGCGCGGCCTTGGCCAAAGATCTTGCCTGGCTGGAACAAGCCTGTGCCGACTTCGCCGCGGATTATGAAGGCAAGCTGTCATCGCTGACCGCCGACGGGCTTCTGGGCTGTGTGCAGCGCGATGAAAAGCTGAGCCTGGTCGCGGGCCGCATCATGTCCTATGCCGGGCTGCGCTATTACCAGAACACCACCGATCCGGCGCGGGCCAAGTTCATGGCTGACATGCAGGACCGCATCACGACGATGACCTCGCAACTGGTGTTTTATGCGCTGGAACTGAACCGCATCGAGGATGATGCGCTGGCAGCGATGCTGGCGGAAAACGCCGAGCTGCGCCGCTATCAGCCTGTGTTCGACCGGCTGCGCGCCATGAAACCGTACCAGTTGTCGGATGAGTTGGAAAAATTCCTGCACGATCAATCGGCTGTGGGTGCGACGGCGTGGAACCGGCTGTTCGATGAAACCATTGCGGATCTGAGCTTTCAGATGGATGGCGAGACGCTCAACCTGGAAGCCACGCTGAATTTTCTGACCGATCCGGATCGTGAAAAGCGCGCCGAGGCCGCCTATGAACTGGCCCGGGTATTTGGCGAAAATATCCGGCTGTTCACCCGGGTCCACAACACGTTGGCCAAGGAAAAGGAAATCGAGGACCGCTGGCGCAAGATGCCGACCGCACAGACCGGCCGCCACCTGTCCAACCATGTGGAACCCGAGGTTGTCGAGGCACTGCGCAACGCGGTCGCAGCCGCCTACCCTAAGCTCTCGCACCGGTATTATGAGCTGAAACGTCAATGGCTTGGCCTCGATACCCTTGAAATCTGGGACCGCAACGCACCCTTGCCTCTGGAAGACCCGCGCCTGATCGACTGGCCGACTGCCGAACGCATGGTGACCGATGCCTATGCGGCCTTCGACCCGCGCATGGCCGAAATTGCAGCGCCGTTCTTCAGCAAGGGATGGATCGATGCGGGCGTGAAACCCGGCAAGGCGCCCGGGGCCTTCGCCCATCCGACGGTCACCGATGTGCATCCCTATGTGATGCTGAACTATCTGGGCAAACCGCGTGATGTGATGACCCTGGCCCATGAGCTGGGTCACGGCGTGCATCAGGTTCTGGCCGCCGATCAGGGTGAGCTTCTTGCCTCAACCCCTTTGACTTTGGCGGAAACCGCGTCGGTCTTCGGTGAAATGCTGACCTTCCGCAAGCTGCTGGACGAGGCCGCGACGCCGGGCCAGCGCAAGGTGCTTCTGGCCGGCAAGGTCGAAGACATGATCAACACCGTGGTGCGCCAGATCGCGTTTTACGATTTCGAATGCAAGCTGCACGAGGCGCGCCGTCAGGGCGAATTGACCCCGGACGATATCAATGCCCTGTGGATGAGCGTTCAGGCCGAAAGCCTGGGACCGGCCTTCACCTTCATGGACGGCTATGAAACCTTCTGGTCCTATGTCCCGCATTTCGTGCATTCGCCGTTCTATGTCTACGCGTACGCATTCGGAGACGGCTTAGTGAACGCGCTTTATGCCGTCTATGAAAGCGGCGCCGAAGGCTTTCAGGACAAGTATTTCGACATGCTCAAGGCCGGGGGATCGAAGCACCACAAGGAGCTGCTGGCGCCCTTCGGGCTGGACGCGACCGACCCCGGCTTCTGGGACAAGGGACTGTCGATGATTTCCGGCATGATCGACGAGCTGGAGGCGATGGAGGCCTGAGGCCGCCACCGCAAGACAGCAAGGCTCAGGCGCGATCCTGAGCCTTCTTTTCCGCCCGGAACCGATGCAGCAGCGGCTCGGTATACCCAGACGGCTGGGCGCAGCCTTCGACAACCAGCGCGCAGGCGGCGCGATAGGCCGGTCCGTCAAAGCCGGGCGCCATAGGCACATATTCGGGATCGCCCGCGTTCTGCGCATCGACCACGGCCGCCATCTTGCGCATGGCCGCCGTGACCTGATCGGCGCTGATCACCCCGTGGCGCAGCCAGTTGGCGAGCGCCTGCGATGAAATCCGGCATGTGGCGCGGTCTTCCATCAGCCCCACATCGTGGATGTCGGGCACTTTGGAGCAGCCGACCCCCTGATCCACCCAGCGGACCACATATCCCAGAATACCCTGACAGTTGTTGTCCAGCTCGGCGGCGATTTCAGCCTCGGACCAGTTATGCCCGTCGGCCAGCGGCAGCGTCAGCAACCCGTCCAGCGTGCCCCGCGCCGGGGCCTTGGCGATCCGGTCCTGCACGGCGAACACGTCCACCTTGTGATAATGCGTGGCATGCAGCGTGGCCGCCGTGGGCGACGGAACCCAGGCACAATTCGCCCCGGCCTTCGGATGCCCGATCTTGGCCGCCAGCATATCGGCCATTCTGTCTGGCATCGCCCACATGCCCTTGCCGAT
>JAGQRU010000348.1 GCA_020425105.1 Paracoccaceae bacterium | reverse complement strand
CCAGCGCCAGCAGCACCGGCATGTTTTCCGACAGGGGCGCCGTGCGGAAATGGCGATCCATCGCCGCGCCGCCGGCCAGGAAGTGTCGGAAATCGTCGGGCCCAATGCCGATCATCAGCGACAACCCGATCGGCCCCCACATCGAATAACGCCCGCCAACCCAATCGGCAAAGCCGAACACGCGCTCGGGCGCGATGCCGAAGGCCGCCGTCAGATCCGCAGCCGTGGACAGGGCCGCGAATTGCGCCGCCGGGTCGGTCACGGTCTTGCTCATCCAGTCCAGCGCCGTCTGGGCGTTGGTCATGGTTTCGATGGTGGTAAAGGTCTTCGAGGCCACGATCACCAGCGTGGTCGCCGGATCCAGCGGTGCCAGCGTTTCAGCGATCTGCGCACCGTCGACATTGGACACGAAATGCAGCCGCGGTCCGTCGCAATAAGGGCTCAGCGCAATCGCCGCCATGGCGGGGCCCAGATCTGACCCGCCGATGCCGATATTGACCACATCCGTGATCTTGCCGCCCTGCCCCCGATAGACGCCACCGCGCACATCTGCGGCGAAGGCCTCCATCCGCGCCAGGGTCGCGCGCAGGTCCGGCATGACGTCTTCACCGTCGACGATCACCGCACCGTCCAGATTGCGCAGCGCAGTGTGCAGGACCGCCCGGCCTTCGGTTTCGTTGATCTTCTCGCCAGCGAACATGGCATCGCGGCGTCCGGCGACCCCGGTATCGGTTGCCAGATCCAGAAGCAGCGCCAGGGCGGTCTCGTCCAGATTGGTTTTGGAATAGTCGAACAGCATGCCGTCCAGCCGCACCGAAAAGGCCGCCGCGCGGTCAGGCGCTTCGAACAAGGTCAGGATGCTGCGATCCGCGACGTCCGCGCGGTGGTCTGCAAGGTCTTGCCAAATACGTGTCATCAATCTTTACTCCGCCCAATGCACGGTTGCCGTGTCCAGAACCACAGATACGGGGGCCAGACGCGGGTCATCAACCCGTGCTGCTTGTTCCAGGGCGTCCCGTTTGTCGCGGCCGGTGATAAGGATGCGCGTCGACATCGCTGCCTGCAATACCGGCGCCGTCAGGGTGATGCGCGGCTCCGGCGCGCCAGGCGCGGTCAGCGCCATCAGTGCGGGCGCATCGTCGGACAGCGCCGCGTCCAGCCGGTCCGCACCGGGAAAGAGCGACGCGGTGTGCATATCGCCCCCCATACCCAGAACCAGAACCGACAGCGGCAGATAGGCGGCGATGCGGTCGGCGGCGCTGGCCACCGCCGCGTCGGTCAGCGGACCGCCGTCGTAATAGGGAATGAACTCCGCCGCCGATGCCCGGCCGGTCAACAGCCGTTCCCGCACCAGACGGGCATTGGACCGGTCCGAACTTTCAGGCACCCAGCGTTCGTCGGTCAGAAAGACCTTCACCCGGTCCCAGTCCAGATCCGCCGCGCTGAGCGTATCGAAGACCGGACCCGGAGTCGTGCCGCCGGGCACGGCGAATCCCACCACGTCATGGGTCATCAACGCGGTGTTCAGTTCCCCGGCCAGCTTGTTGGCCAGATCCATTGCCAGGAATTCCCGGTCGGGATAGGCGATCAGCTCCATCAGCGCAGCTCCCGCCAGCGGCGCCCGTCGCGATGCATCAGTTCCAGCGCTGCCTCGGGACCGCTGGATCCGGAATCGTAGGGGTCAGGGCGGCGGCCCGAGGCTTCCCATGCGGCGATGATCGGATCGGTCCAGGCCCAGGCGGCCTCGAC
>JAGQRU010000065.1 GCA_020425105.1 Paracoccaceae bacterium | reverse complement strand
CCCAGATAATGGTCGATCCGATAGATCTGACCTTCGTCGAAATAGGTGGCCAGCGCCGCATTCAGCGCCCGCGCCGAGGCCAGGTCGCGCCCGAAGGGCTTTTCGACCACGATCCGGCTGTCTTCGTCGGCCAGCCCCTTGGTCATCAGCCGTTCGGCGATCTCACCGAAAAGCGACGGCGCCACCGAAAAATAGAACGCCCGCACCACGCCGGGGCGCAACAGGTCGCGCAACTGCGCCCAACCGGAATCGCCGGTGGCATCCACGGTGACGAAATTCACATGGCCCAGAAAGCCATCGACGGTTTCATCGTCCAGACTGTCGGCATCGGCGAATTCATGCAGCGCGGCACGGACTTCCGCGCGATACCCCGCCGCGTCCAGCTCGGACCGCGCGGCGCCGATCAGGCGCGCCTCTTCGGGCATCTGTCCCGATGCATAGCGGCGGAACAGCCCGGGCAGGATCTTCCGTCGGGCAAGATCCCCGGTTGCTCCGAAAATCACCAGATCGAACGTGTCGACCGGTATCGTACGCGACACCATGTTCACCCTTCCCTGCAAAGGCGCTTTCCCGTCATGGCCGCCTCGGCGGCCAATGGTAGCGCAAACATTTTCCAAGTGAGCCTCTCCTAGCAGAGTTTTACCATATCACAAGCACGTCAAATCGCGTCGGTTGCACTTTCCGCATTTTTGCAACAGCCATAAGTAGAAGCCGCAGCAAAAACATGAGACCGAGCCGATGAAAGATGTCGTTCCCGACGGCACCGCGAAATTCTCCGACCCGCTGGTAACGGCAAAGGGTGACGAACGTGCGTCGGTGGCGCTGAGCAATCCGCAGACCTTGTGGTTCAACACCGGCACCTTGTGCAACATCGAATGCCGCAACTGCTATATCGACAGCTCGCCCACGAACGATCAGCTGGTCTATCTGACAGAGGCGGAGGTCACCGGGTTTCTGGACCAGATCGACGCCCGCGGCTGGCCGGTGGAAGAGATCGGCTTTACCGGCGGCGAGCCGTTCATGAACCCCCAGATGATCGGCATGGCCGAGGCCGCGCTGACGCGCGGTTTCCGGGTTCTGATCCTGACCAATGCGATGCTGCCGATGATGCGGCCCGCGATGCGCGCGGGGCTCAAGCGGCTGCAGGCCGACCATGGCGACCGGCTGGTGCTGCGCATCTCGCTCGATCATTGGTCCGCGGAACGGCATGACGAAGAACGCGGCGCGGGCAGCTTCGACAAGACCCTGCAGGGGATGGAATGGCTGCGCGATACGGGCATCGCGATGGACGTGGCCGGACGCAGCCTGTGGGGCGAAACGGATGCCGATGCGCGCGCCGGATTTGCCCGGCTCTTTGCCCGATACGGATTTGACATCGACGCGGCGAACCCCGCGCGGACGGTGCTTTTCCCCGAGATGGACGAAACCGTCGATGTCCCCGAGATCACCACCGCGTGCTGGGACATTCTGGGCAAAAGCCCCGACAGCGTCATGTGCGCGTCAAGCCGGATGGTCGTGCGCCGCAAGGGTGCGCCGCGTCCGACGGTGCTGGCCTGCACCCTGCTGGCCTATGCACCCGAATTCGAGCTGGGCGAGACCCTGGCCGATGCGGAAGCGCCGGTGCGGCTGAACCACCCCCATTGCGCCAAGTTCTGTGTGCTGGGCGGCGCCAGCTGTTCCGCATGACCCAGGCCGTCAGCCGACATCCAGTTCCGCGTCCCAATACAGATAGTCCATCCAGGTCTGGTGCAGATTGTCGTTGACCGATGGCAACCGCCGCGCCGCTTCGTCCAACTGAAACGGCGTGGGCGCGAAGGGCTTGCGCAACAGCGTCATTCCGGCCTGCTTCGGCGTCAGGCACCCCTTGCGCAGATTATCCGCCGAACAGCAGGCAACGATATTGGTCCAGGCCGATGACCCGCCCTTGCTGCGTGGAATCACATGATCGAAGGTCAGTTCCTTGGCGCTGAACCGCCCGCCGCAATACTGGCAGGTGAATTCATCGCGCAGGAAAACGTTGAACCGCGTGAAGCCGACACTCTTGCGCTTGTGGTATTGCTTCAGCGCGACGACCGCGGGCACCTCGAAGCTGCGGGTCGCGGAATGGACGCGGATATCGTCATAGGCCTTCACCTGAATGACCCGCTCCTTGATCACCGCGACGAAGGCTTCCTGCCAGGTCCAGACCGAAAGAGGGGCCCAGCTCAGCGGCTGGAAATCCGCGTTCAGAACAAGTGTCTTTGGACTGGCGCCCGCGATATTCATCTCACACCTCCGGCGGCCGCCGCGTCGCAGCCGCTTTTGCCATCATAGAAAATAAGCATTCCCAAGCCCCAAAACGACTGAAAGCGCGTGGGGACCACGCGCTTTCGGAAACTCAGGGGAATTCTGGACGGGGCGGCCGGACAACTCCTGGTCCAGGCCACCGGGTTTCGGACCGTCTTGCCCGAAGCGGCGGTGCTGCCCCTGTGACTGGCATCGGCCGGCACACGGCATACGGGGCGCAGTCGTCGGTGCAGATTTCGCATGCGACACGCACACAAACACCCAGATCCGGCCCTGAGGGGCGCCTGCCCCGCAACCCGGTTCGGGTCTGCCACACTGATCGTCACTGCCGCGTTCATCCGTAGACTCGTCGCCTGCCCTGCCTGTCAGCGCCGGTTGCGGACGGATCCCCGCCCCCAAACGACTGCCATAACTATATATGGCGTGCCTTTCGTGGCAAGCCCCGCAAGATGCGGTGCCCGCCGCTAGAGCCATACAAGGGTGCTGTAACGCGAATGTGACGCCTATTCAGGCAAATCGAGCCCCAGACGCTGGCGCATGAAGGCGAGCGCCACCCCCAGCCCGTCCGGTGCGATGCCATGGCCGGTGCCTTTCATCACATGAACGAACACCTCGAATCCGGCAGCAGTCAGCGCATTGGCCGCATCCGGCAGCGATTGCGGCGGGACCACATCGTCGTGATCGCCATGGATAAGCAGCATCGGCGGACGGCTGACCACGTCGTCGGCCAGTTGTTCGGGTTCGATCAAGCGGCCCGAAAACCCGACCACCCCGGCAAAGGGCGCGGACCGGCGCGGCGCCACATGCAGGCTCATCATCGTGCCCTGCGAAAAACCCACCAGCATCACCTGCTCCGGCGTCATGCCCTCGTCGGCCATGATCGTGTCAAGAAACGCGTTCAGATCGTTCGCGGCGGCGGCCATGCCGCGCATTGCGGCCTCTTCGCTCGACCCGTCGATCCAGGGGATGGGAAACCATTGATACCCGCCCGGGTTCACCACGCAGATTTCAGGCGCATTGGGCGCGACAAAGACCGTATCGGGCATGTATTGCGCCAGCGGATCGGCCAGCCCCAGCAAGTCGTTCCCGTCGGCGCCATAGCCGTGCAGGAACACCACCAGCGACGTTGCCTGTCCCGATGCCGATTCCCGGCGGCCGAATTCCAATGCGCGCGTCATCTGATCCCCTCGCGTTCCTTCGCCACCCGGTAGTAGGCCCAGAGCAACCGGGCCGCAACCGCACGCCACGGCGCCCAGTCCGCGGCCATGTCGCGCAGGGCCTTTTCGCTGGGGCGCTGATCCAGCACAAACAGGATCCGCGCGGCCTCCTGCAGGGCCAGATCGCCGGGCGCAAACACATCCGCCCGCCCGAGCGAGAACATCGCATAGATCTCCGCCGTCCAGCGGCCGATGCCGGGCACATCGACCAGCGTGGCGATCACCTGATCACAAGGCGCGGTGCGGAGCGCGGCAAAGTCGATGCGGGCCTCGGCCAGCGCCTTTGCGTACCGGACCTTCTGCCGCGACAGCCCGCAAGCGCGCAGGTCATCGTCGCTGGCCCAGGCCACCTTGCGCGGGCCGGTCAGGCGCGCGGCGCGCAGGCGGGACCAGATCGCATCGGCAGCGGCGACCGACACCTGTTGGCTGACGATCGCGCTCAGCAGGGCTTCGAACCCGTCCTTGCGGCGGCGCAACGGCAGCGGCCCCGTCAGCGCGAGTGCGTCAGCAAAGCGCGGCTCGCAGGCGGCCAGATGCGCCGCGCCTTCGGCCACGCAGGCGGGGCTCAGAATGATGCGTTCGTCCATATCCGTCTTTCGATCCAGTCCAGTGCCGCGGCGGGGTTGCCGACCTGCGGTGCGTCCGGCTGCGCGGGCCGGGCGATCATCGCCACGGGCAGTCCCAGCCGCCGGGCGGCCTCCAGCTTGCTGCGCCCCGAGGCGCCACCTGCATTGCGCGTCACCAGCCAGTCGACCCGAAACCTGCGCAAAAGCGCTTCTTCGTCTGCAACCGTAAAGGGCGGGCGTCCCTGCACATACCGCCCCTGCGGCCAGGGAAACGGCTCGGGCGATGCGTCGATCCGGCGGCAGATCACCTGCCTGCCCGACAATCCGGCAAAGCGGTCAATCTGGGCGGGCCCGGTGGCCAGAAACACCCGCGCCTCTGGCGGGATGATATCGGCGGCCTCTTCCTCACGCGCGATGATGTGCCACCTGTCACCCGGCTGCGGGGTCCATTCCGGGCGCAAGAGCTGCAGATAGGGCACCGCCAGTTCCCGGCACAGCATGGCGCTGCGGGCGCTGATGCGCGCCGCAAACGGATGGGTCGCATCCACCACCGCGCCGATGCGTTCTGCCCGCAGAAAGGCCACAAACCCTTCGGCGCCGCCAAACCCCCCGGTCCGGGTCGGCAGCGCCAGCGGCGCAGGCGCCTGCGTGGCCCCCGCCAATGACGCGATGGCCGACAGATCCGTCCGCGCCGCCAGCGCGGCGGCAAGGGCACGCGCCTCGGCCGTGCCGGCCAGAAGCAGCACACGGGGTATCACCCCTCCGCCGCCCGGCCCAGAACGGCACCGCCGCGATCGGTCACCACCACATCCGCCGCGACCGGCGCGGTGCCCAGGATCTCGCGCACAGTACCGAGCGCGGAATGCGCCACCGCCTGCGCCAGCCCCGGCCCGGCGATCTGCAGCGCCTCCAGCGCCGTATGCGCGCCCGCGACATCCGCCAGCCCGGCCTGCCGCGCCAGCGCCCCAAGCGCCGTGAAGTCCACCTGACTGCGCCCCGAATGCAGATCGCGCGCGCCCTGGCCGAGCTTCGCCAGCTTGCCGATGCCGCCCCCGATGGTCACCCGGTCCACCGGGTGCCGGGCCAGATATTTCAGCAATCCCCCGGCGAAATCGCCCATGTCCAGCATCGCGTGATCGGGCAGGCCATACAGCGTCTGCACCGCCTTTTCGCTGGTGGCGCCGGTACAGCCCGCCACATGCGGCAGCCCGGCGGCGCGCGCCACGTCGATGCCGCGCTGGATCGACGCGATCCAGGCGGAACAGGAAAACGGCCGCACCACGCCGGTGGTGCCCAGGATCGACAATCCGCCCAGAATGCCCAGACGCGGGTTCCAGGTCTTTTCGGCCAACGCCGCGCCGCCCGGGATGCTGATTGTCAGCTCCACATGCGGCGGGCGGGCGAAGCGCGCCGCCAGATCCGCCACCACGGCCTGCATCATCGCGCGCGGCACCGGATTCACCGCAGGCTCGCCCACCGGAATGGGCAGGCCGGGACGGGTCACGGTGCCGACCCCGGGACCGGCGCGAAAGATCACGCCGCCTGCGTCCAGATCGCGCGCCCGCACATGGATCACCGCCCCATGGGTCACGTCAGGATCGTCGCCCGCGTCCTTCTGCACCGCGCATTCGGCCCAGCCATCGCCCGCAGCACAATCCCGCAGCACGAAGAGCGGCGTTTCCCCGCGCGGCAGCACCAGACGCACGGTTTCCGGAAAGGCCCCGCCCCAGAGCCGTTCCAGCGCGCCATGCGTGGCAGCGGTGGCGCAGGCGCCGGTGGTCCAGCCACGGCGCAGCGGCGCGGGTATCGTTGGGGGCGGCGTATCGGTCATGGACCGGGACTATAGGCCCCGCGCCGCCCGGCGCAATCGGCAGCCCCGCTGACCACCCGCGATGACGGGAAAAGGCGGCGCGGCGGCGCCTGGGTGCTTTTGCCCGCCGTCATCTGGCGGCATAAGCGGGGGATGACCGACTCGCTTTCGCTTCCCGGGGCAGACTGGCCCACAATGGACCCAGGCTGGGTCTGGCTCTGCGGTGCCGGGCCGGGCGATCCGGGGCTGCTGACATTGCATGCCCTGAACGCCCTGCGGCAGGCGGATGTTATCGTCTATGACGCCCTGATGAACGCGGAAATCCTCGACTGGGCCCGGCCCGAGGCCGAACGGATCTATGCCGGGAAGCGCGGTGGCAAGCCATCGGCGCAACAGCGCGATATTTCGCTCAGGCTGGTCGATCTGGCGCGTGCGGGCCATCGGGTCCTGCGCCTGAAGGGCGGCGATCCCTTTGTCTTCGGCCGTGGCGGCGAAGAGGCGCAGACCCTGATCCAGCACGGCGTCCCGGTGCGCATCGTCCCCGGCATCACGGCGGGCATCGGCGGGCTGGCCTATGCGGGCATTCCCGTCACCCATCGGGATGTGAACCAGACGGTGGCCTTCGTTACCGGTCACGACCGGCAGGGGCTGGCGCCCGGATCCGTGGACTGGGCGGCGCTGGCCAAGGCGGCGCAGGTCATCGTGATCTATATGGGCATGAAGCATATCCGCGCCATTGCCGAAGAGCTGATCGCAGGCGGCCGCGATCCGGGCGACCCGGTGGGCGTCGTCACCGCCGCCAGCCTCGGCCATCAGGAAGTGCTGGAAACCACGCTGGTCCGGGCGGCCGACGATATCGACGCCGCCTGCCTGACGCCCCCGGCGGTAATCTGTGTGGGCCGCGCGGTGCTGATGCGGCAGGCTTTGGACTGGCAAGCCTTGGCGGCGGGGGCCGCGCCACGCGATCTGGACCCGCTGGGCCGGGGCCGGCCGGCCGAAGTGACGTGACCGCCGCCGGGCGCGGGCTGATCCTGGCCGCTCCGTCCTCAGGCGCGGGAAAGACCACCGTGACGCTGGGGATCCTGCGGGCTCTGGCGCGGTCGGGCCAGGCGGTGCGCAGCGCCAAAAGCGGCCCCGACTATATCGACCCGCGCTTTCACGCCGCCGCCACGGGCACCGATTGCACCACCCTGGATGCCTGGGCGATGACGCCTGAACGGTTGCGCGCGCTCGCCGCCGGGCCGGGTCTGCTGCTGATCGAAGGTGCGATGGGGCTTTTCGACGGCGCGCCCCCCGACGGGCGCGGCGCCTCTGCCGATCTGGCCCGGCATCTGGGCCTGCCGGTGGTGCTGGTGGTCGATGCCGGCCGCATGGCGCAGTCGGTCGCCCCGCTTGTCGCGGGCTTTGCCGCCCATGACCCGACCGTCCGGGTGGCCGGGGTGATCCTGAACCGGGTCGGCAGCGCGCGGCATGACGCGATGCTGCGGCGGGCGCTGGCGCCACTGGGGTTGCCGGTTCTGGGCGCCCTGCCCCGGCTTGCGGGGCTGGAAACCCCGTCGCGCCACCTTGGGCTGGTGCAGGCGGGCGAACGCGCGGATCTGGCCGCGTTTCTGGACCGCGCCGCCGATGCGGTTTCGGACAACTGCGATCTGCAAGCTCTCACGGCACTGACCGCGCCCCTGCCACCGCCCCCGGCTGCGGCGCGTATGACGCCCCCCGCGCAGACCATCGCCGTGGCGCAAGATCTGGCCTTCGATTTCGCCTATCCGCATCTGTTGTCCGATTGGCGCGCCGAGGGAGCCACGATCCGGATGTTTTCGCCTCTGGCCGACGACCCCGTGCCAGAGGCCGGTTTCGTCTTTCTGCCCGGCGGCTACCCCGAACTGCATGCCGGGCGGATCGCCGCCGCCGCACGGTTTCTGGCCACCCTGCGCGCCAGCGCCGATCGCGGCGTGCCGATCTATGGCGAATGTGGCGGCTATATGGTGCTGGGCGACGGGCTTGAGGACGCGAACGGCACGCGCCATGCCATGGCGGGCCTGCTGCGGCTGGAGACCAGTTTCGCCGCGCGCCGGCTGCATCTGGGCTATCGCCATCTGCGGGCCCTGACCGGACCGCTGGCCGGGGCTTGGGCGGGGCACGAGTTTCACTATGCCACGACGCTCAAGGCCGATGGCCCCGCGCTCTTTGCCGCCAGCGATGCCGAAGGCACGCCGCTTGCCCCGATGGGATTGCGCCACGGCGCGGTCTTCGGGTCTTTTGCCCACCTGATCGATCGGGCGCCCCTTTCCAGCGCACCGGGAACAGGCTAATCCCGCAGGCATGAGCATCGATCAGACCCTTCCTCCGCCGCCCGTGGACGCCCGGGCCAAACGCAATGTGGCGGTTCTGGTCGCCGCGCAGGCTCTGCTGGGCAGCCAGATGGCGATGATCTTCGTGATCGGCGGTCTGGCCGGGCAGATGCTGGCGCCCAATGCCTGTCTGGCGACGCTGCCGATTTCGCTGATCGTGTTCGGATCGATGACCACCGCGCCCTGGCTGAGCCCGCTGATGCAGCGCCACGGCCGCCGCGCCGGATTTCTGGTCGGCACGCTGGGCGGGTTCACCGGCGCCGGCGTGTGCATGCTGGGCCTGTCGATGGGATCGTTTCCGGTGTTCCTCCTAGGGTCCTATATGACGGGCATCTATATGTCGGCGCAGGGATTTTACCGGTTCGCCGCCGCCGACACGGCAAGCGACGCGTTCCGCCCCAAGGCCATCAGCTATGTGCTGGCTGGCGGTCTGGCCTCGGCGGTTCTGGGCCCGCAACTGGTCAAGGTGACCGTCGATGCGGCGGCGGTGCCCTTCATGGGCACCTATGCGGCGGCGATGGCGCTGAACGTGCTGGGGATGGGGCTCTTCTTCCTGCTGGACATTCCGCGCCCCGCGCCCCGCAAGGCGACCGACGCCCCGGCCCGCAGTTGGGCGGAGCTTCTGCGCCAGCCCACCATCGCCGTGGCGATCATCTGTGCGATGGTGTCCTATGCGCTGATGAATCTGGTGATGACCTCGACCCCGCTGGCGGTGGTCGGCTGCGGCTTTACCAAAGGCACCGCCGCGGATGTGGTGACCGGCCATGTGCTGGCCATGTTCGCGCCGTCCTTCTTCACCGGCCACCTGATCGCCCGGTTCGGCGCCACGCGGATCGTGGCCATCGGCTTGGCCATTCTGGCCGCGGCAGGCGTTGTGGCCCTGCAAGGGGTGGATGTGGAAAACTTCTTCGTCGCGCTGATCCTGCTGGGGCTGGGCTGGAATTTCGGCTTCATCGGCGCCACCACCATGCTGGCCAGCGCCCACGAACCGCATGAACGCGGCCGGGTGCAGGGCATGAACGATGCGCTGGTCTTTGGCGGCGTGGTCCTGGCCTCGCTCGCCTCGGGCGGCCTGATGAACTGTTCCGGCGGCACGGCAGAGACCGGATGGACAGCGGTCAATCTGGCGATGATCCCCTTCCTGACGCTGGCGGGCGGCGCGCTGATCTGGCTGACCCTGCGTCCCCAGGACTGAGATCCCCGAGGCGGCCCCGCTCGGGTCAGATCCGGCCCAGCAGCGCCGCGCGCAGCAAAGCCAAGCGCCGGGCGGCCTCGGATTCAACCAGCGCACCGGCAGCGACCCGGCCCGGATCGTGCACCGCGCGAGAGAGAAGCGCAGGCGCCCGCCAACCGGCAAGAAGGGCCGCGCGCGCCTCGGCAGGCACCGACCGAATGCCGCGCCGCCCGTCCCGAAGCTGCTCCAGCGCCCCTGCCGCCAGCGCGCGCACCGCGTCGGGGCGCCCATCCACCAGCGGCACCCGGCCGCGCGCCTCCAGATCCGGCACCGCGAGCAGCCATGCCGCCAGTCCCGCCGCCCGGCCCAGGGCACGCACCGGCGCTTCGGCCGCCGCAGGCGCCCCCAGGGCCCGCGATGCCGCCCACATCAGGCCCGCGGCGGTGTCGTCAAGATAAGCGTCGAAGGCGGCACGGTCGTCGAACGGATCGCGATAAAGATCCCAGCGGCGCGCCGCGACCAGCCGGTCCAGCAGCGCGGCGCCCTGCGGGTCCAATACATCGGCCAGCGGCGTGACAACCTCGTGACGCCGCACCTGTCCGCCGCTGCCGATTTCTTCCAGCGCGTCGCGCCACCACTGCAGGCGCATCTCTCCGATCATCGGCTCAGACGTCACCCAGGGGGCCCGCGCCACTTCCAGATTGAAGGCGTAAAGCGGCAGCAGCACCGGCCGTGCGGCAACGGGCGCGGCCAGAACCGCCCGAAAGCGGTCCGGATCGCCCCGTTCGACCAGTTCGGCACAGGCGGTCAGGGACATGCGCGCGCGCCCAGCGGCTTCAGACCGGCGCGACGCTGGCCAGTGGCCGGGCGGGTTCGGCCGGTGTCACACCGTCATGCACCAGCTTCCAGACCACCGCGTCCAGAAGCGCATCGAACGAGGCGTCGATGATGTTGGCCGACACGCCAACCGTGGACCAGTTGCGCCCCTTGCCGTCCGCGCTGTCGATGATCACGCAGGTGACCGCTTCGGTCCCGGCGCCGATGATGCGCACCCGGAAATCCACCAGCCGCATGTCTTCGATCGATGCCGCATAGGGCGACAGCCCCTCAACCAGCGCCGAATAAAGCGCGCTGACCGGCCCGCTGTCGCGGCCCAGATCGTCGCTGCCGAAGGAATGCAGCCGAAACGCCTGTCCGCCCACGGTCACCTGCACCGAGGCCTCGGACGAATGCTCGACCCCGCCGGGGCTGCGCCGCCGGGCCACCACGACACGGAACCAGTCCACGTCGAAGTAACGCGGCACGCCCTGCAGCGCGGACCGCGCCAGCAGTTCGAAGCTCGCCTGCGCGGTGTCATAGGCATACCCTTGCGACTCGCGCTCTTTCACGGTGTCGAGGATCCGCGGCAGCGCCGGATCGCCCGGGGCAATGTCCAGCCCCGCTTCGGCCAGACGCCGGCGCAGGTTCGACTGGCCCGCCTGATTGGACATCGGCACGATGCGCGCGTTGCCCACCGCTTCGGGCGGCACATGTTCATAGGTCGCGGGATCCTTCAGGATCGCCGATGCGTGCAGCCCCGCCTTATGCGCGAATGCGGACGACCCCACATAGGGCGCGTTCTTCTGCGGCACCCGATTCAGAATGTCGTCCAGCATGCGCGAGGTCTGGGTCAGCCCCTCCAACGCCTCAAGGCTCACCCCGGTTTCGTAATAAGACCGGTAGGGATCCTTCAGCA
This sequence comes from Paracoccaceae bacterium, assembly GCA_020425105.1. Lineage (GTDB taxonomy): Bacteria > Pseudomonadota > Alphaproteobacteria > Rhodobacterales > Rhodobacteraceae > Meridianimarinicoccus. The sequence goes on along the minus strand of JAGQRU010000065.1, from coordinate 1,342 downwards.
GCAGAGTCGGCAGCAGCGTTGTCAGATTGGCGTTGCCGCAGCGTTCGCCCAGACCGTTCAGCGTGCCCTGTATCTGCCGCGCACCTGCGTCGATGGCCGCCAGAGTGTTGGCCACCGCGTTGCCGGTGTCATCATGGGTATGGATCCCCAGCCGGTCGCCGGGAATGCCCGCATCGATCACCGCGCGCGTCACCGCGCCCACCTCGTGCGGCAGGCTGCCGCCATTGGTGTCGCACAACACGATCCACCGCGCGCCGGCGTCGAACGCGGCACGCAGGCAGTTCAGCGCGTAATCGGGATTGGACCGGTACCCGTCGAAGAAATGTTCGGCGTCGAACAGGGCCTCGCGCCCCTGCGCCACGATATGGGCGATGGACAGCGCGATATTGTCCAGATTTTCGTCCAGCGAGATGCCCAGCGCCTTGGTCACGTGATAATCGTGCGACTTGCCCACCAGACAGACCGCCGGGGTGCCCGCGTTCAGAACCCCGGCCAGAACGTCGTCGTTTTCCGCCGACCTTCCCGCGCGCTTGGTCATCCCGAACGCTGTCAAGGTCGCGCGCGTCTGCGGCGGGGCGGCGAAGAACTCGCTGTCCGTGGGGTTCGCACCGGGCCAGCCGCCTTCGATATAGTCGATGCCCAGCCCGTCCAGCGCCTGCGCGATGCGGATCTTTTCGGGGGTGGAGAACTGCACCCCCTGCGTCTGTTGCCCGTCCCGCAGGGTCGTATCGAAGAGATAGAGCCGTTCGCGCTTTGAGGACCAACTGCGATGGGTCGGTTCACGGGTCATGCCAGCGCCTCCAGCTTTGCCGGGTCGAAATCCGGCTGCGGCGTCAGCTCAACGCCCGACTTGCTCATCCGCACTTCGATGCCAGCCTCGATCAAGGCGGCTTTCAGTCTGTCCACCGCGGAAAAATCCTTGCTTTCCATGGCCGCAATCCGCATGGCGCTCAACCGTTCGGCCCAGCGCGACAGATCCACCGACGGGGCCTTCGCCCAATCCGGGCGCTCCGGTCCCATCAGGCCAAGAAACTGCAGGCTGGCCCGCAACGCCACCGCATCATCGGCATGGGAAAGCCGGTGGCATTCGCTCAGCGCACCGGCTGTGTTCAAATCTCGCGCCAGCGCCTCGACCACAGCCTCATCGATGTGCCCCGGCTCACCACCAGACGCCGCCTGATCGTACCACTTCCTCAGCGTCTTTTCCGCCTCTTCCGCCTTCTTCGCCGTCCAGTCCATGGGCTTGCGGTAATGGGTGGAGAGAAAGACAAAGCGGATCACCTCGCCCGGAATGCCCTGATCCAGCAGGTCGCGCACGGTGAAGAAATTGCCCAGGCTCTTG
>JAGQRU010000064.1 GCA_020425105.1 Paracoccaceae bacterium | reverse complement strand
GCATAGGGATCGATCAGCAGCTTGTAGGGATTGAACCTGTGCCCTTCCTCCGGCGCGTAGGGTCCATGCGCGCGATAGCCATAGGCCTGCCCGGGACGCAGCCCCGCGACATAGCCGTGCCAGACATCGCCGTCCCGTTCAGGCAGATCCAGATTGGCGATTTCATGCCGCCCGTGTTCGGAAAACAGGCACAGGCTTATCCGCGTCGCGTGTTCGGAAAATACCGCGAAGTTGACCCCGTCGCCGTCAAACGTCGCGCCCAGCGGAGCGGACCGCCCCGCTGTCACTTTCAGGTTGAAACTCATTTGGATCCGTTAGCGAGCCGTTCGTAAAGATTTGCATACTGAATGGCCGAAGCCGGCCAGCCCACCGGATGTTTCATTCCATTTTGCTGCAGCCGCGTCCATTGAGCGGGTTGTGCATACAATTCGCACAAAAGCGCAAGCCCGTCGCGCAATGCGGCACCTGTCAGCGGTTGAATCTGGATGCCTGTTGCCGTGCCGGCCTGCAGCGCGGCATGGCTGGCGTGAATCACTGTATCGGCGAGCCCGCCGGTATAGGCGACCACGGGCACGGCGCCGTAATGCAGCCCGAACAGCTGGGTCAGCCCGCAGGGCTCAAACCGCGACGGCACCAGGATCGCATCGGCGCCCGCCAGCATGCGGTGCGACAGCGCTTCGTCATAGCCCACATGGATCGCGACCCCGGGATTGCGTTCGGCGGTTTCGCGCCATGCGCGTTCCAGCACCGGATCGCCGGTGCCCAGAACGGCCAGCCGCCCGCCCGCATCCGTCAGCGTGGGGATGGCGTCGATCAACAGGTCCAGACCCTTTTGCTGGGTCAGCCGCGACACCACAATGCAGAGCGGCCCGCCGCCATCGGTCAGACCGAACTCCGCCAGCAGCAGCTTGCGGTTCGGCGCCTTGCCGGCCGGGGTGGTGAAGGGCACGATCGCGGGGTCCCGCGCCGGGTCCCAGGCGTCCAGGTCGATGCCGTTCAGGATCCCGGTCAGATCCTTGCGCCGGAACCTCAGCACCCCGTCCAGCCCCATGCCGAATTCCGGCGTCATCAGTTCGCGGGCATAGGTCGGGCTGACCGTGGTCAGCAGATTGGCATAGATCAGGCCCGCTTTCAGCGCGCTGATCGAGCCATAATATTCATAGCCCGAAAGCGTGAAATCCGCCGCGTCCAGCCGCAGCTTTTCGCGCAGGGTGGGCGAGGCAAGCCCCTGAAAGGCAATATTGTGCACCGTCATCACGCTGGGCACATGCGGTGCGTGTTTGGTCAGGTAATAGGGCAGCAGCCCGGCCTGCCAGTCATGGCAATGGACGACATCGGGGACCCAGCCCGCCGCTCCGTCGCGGGCGATCACCATGCCCGCCCAGCAGAGCGCGGCAAAGCGTTGCGGATTGTCGGGCCAGTCCTTTCCGTCCGGCCCCAGATAGATCGCCCCGTCGCGGGCGAACAGATGGGCTGCGTCCAGCACATAAAGCGACAGCCCCGCGGCGGTGGCCTGCAGCACCCGGGCCGGACCGCCGAACAGGTCGTCAAATTCCAGCACCACCTCGGGCGCGGGGGCGAGCCGCGCCAGTACCGCCGGATAGCCCGGCAGCACTGTCCGCACGTGACAGCCCTCTAGCGTCAGCGCGCCGGGCAGCGCGCCGGCCACATCCGCCAGCCCGCCGGTCTTGATCAGCGGGGCGCATTCCGAGGTGACAGAAAGGATGTTCATAAACTGGCGTCTCGCTTGTCCAACATGGTCTGTGTGATCAACGTGATGCCGCCTTCGGTGACCCGGAACCAGCGCGCGTCCTCCACCGGGTCTTCGCCCACGACCAGACCCTGAGGGATCTTCACGCCACGGTCGACAACCACCTTGTTCAGCCGCGCGGATCGGCCGACCACCACATTGGGCAACGCCACCACATTGTCCAGCACTGCATAAGAATTGGTGTGCACCTGAGAAAACAGCACCGAATTGCGCACCTCGGTCCCGGAAATGATGCAGCCGCCTGATACCAGCGACGACACAGCCGACCCGCGCCGGTTTTCTTCGTCATGGATGAACTTTGCCGGCGGCAGCGCTTCGGAATAGGTCCAGATCGGCCAGTTCCGGTCCCACAGATCCAGTTCGGGGGTGAAATCGGTCAGATCGACATTGGCCTTCCAATAGGCGTCGATCGTGCCGGCATCGCGCCAATAGGCCGGTGCGCCCGGGGCGCTGCGGACGCAGCTGTCGGTGAACCGGTGGGCGATGGCCTTGCCGTTCTTGACGATATGCGGGATCAGGTCGTTGCCGAAATCGTGGCTGGAATTCGGGTTTTCGGCATCTTCCAGCAGCAGCGCGCGCAAAAACGGCCAGGAGAAGACATAGATCCCCATCGATGCCAGCGCCATGTTCGGATCTTCCGGGCTGGCGGGCGGGTCCTTGGGTTTTTCCAGAAAGCTGGTGATGCGGTCGCTGGCATCCACATGCATGACGCCAAAGGCGCTGGCTTCGGCGCGCGGGACGCTCAGACATCCGACGGTGACATCGGCGCCGGTGTCCACATGCTGACGGATCATCAGCTCGTAATCCATCTTGTAGACGTGATCGCCCGCCAGGATCAGGATGTAATCCACATCATAGCTGTCGACGATGTCGATATTCTGCGTCACCGCGTCGGCGGTGCCCATATACCATTTGTCGTCCACACGCTGGGACGCGGGCAGGATGTCGAGGTATTCGTTGCGCTCGGCGCGGAAGAAGCTCCACCCCCGCTGGCAATGGCGGATCAGCGAAT
>JAGQRU010000347.1 GCA_020425105.1 Paracoccaceae bacterium | reverse complement strand
AGGTCAAGGGGCCGGTCATGGACCGCCTGAAGCGCAGTCATTTTCTGGAGGAACTGACCGGGAAAGTGTTCTTGTCCCAGCACGCGGCGACGGCCCAACTGCTGAGCGAATGCAACGCTGCGCAGCAAACCGCCGCGCAGTGAGGGGGAGCGTCCGAAGCGGCCGGGTGTGACGCCTCAGGCCGCTTCCAGCTTCAGAAGATCGCAAAGTGCGGCGTTGTCGTCGGTCAGTTCCGCCAGGCTCACGGCATCGAGCGAGCTGTAAAACGCCTCCAGCGCGTTGCACAGCGCGCCGCGCAGGCGGCAGCAGGCCGCGAGCGGACAATTGTTTTCGGCGCCCGGGAAGCATTCGGCAAAGGGCACGTCGCTTTCCAGCACACGGCAGACTTCGCCGACGGAGATCTCGCTCGGCGGGCGCGCCAGACGCACACCGCCATTGCGACCGCGCGTCGTGGCGATGAATCCCGACTGGCCCAGCAGGTTGATCACCAGCCCAAGATGGTTCAGCGACGCGTTGCAGGCTTTGGCAATTTCCGATTTCCGAACGGTTTGCCCGGGGTTCACGGCACAAAACATCAGAGCCCGCATCGCCAAGTTGGTTCTTGTTGTCAGGCGCATTGTTTACTCCCCTGCGCAAAAAAGATCGCTCAAACTTACATCTTTCGCGCGGCGCGACTTTGACCTCGGTCAAATGAATGGGTGTTCACCCTCCGATTTTAGCGCAAAATCGGCGGTTTGCCGGGGTCCGATCCCGGCGCCGCGCGCGGGGTGAGGGGGGCGGGACCGGCCTGCGGCAGGTCAAAGCGCAGCCCGACGCGCGACAGGGTCGCGGCAACCGGATCGCTGGCCACGAAAAAGGCCACATCCAGCGCGCCGGCTTCCAGCCCGGAAAATGCCAGCGCTTCATTCACCGCGCGGGCCAGTGCCGGTTCCGCGCCGTCCACCGTCTGGATGAACGCCAGCAGATGCCCGCGCCGGCCGCTGTGATACCGAACCCCGCAGAGATAGGCGAACTTCGCGCGTCCGGCCATGGTGGCGAATTTGGCGTCCAGCGCCGTCAGCAACGCTTCAGGCAGATGCGCGGGTGCGGTCAGTTCCAGCGGGTGATCTTCGGCCTCTTCGGGGCCTTGGGCCAGCGTTTCCGCCAGCCAGTCGATGGCTTCGGCAGGCAGCAGGCTGCTGGATGGCGCCACCCCCAGATTAACCCCCAGACCCAGATCCTGCCCGGCCATCATCCCGGCCAGAACCCGGCCCGACAGCGCCAGATAGGGGGCGGGGCCTTCGGCGAAATCGGCCAGGCGGTCTTCGCGGTCGAAGGCCAGCAGAAAGATTCCGTCCTCGGTCTCGAAGACCTTTGGGTCCACCTTGTCACCCTGTGCCTCGCGCTCCAGCAGCAGGAACAATTCCGCATCCGCCAGACGTTCATAGAACCGCAGGCGGGCGGCATCGTCGCCCGGTGCGGTCTCCGTCGCGGCATGGGCAAGATCGATCGGGGTGGCGGTGTCGGTCATGGGGTCTCCAGCACGGTGCGGACGCGGCTGCGCAGATCGGGCAAAAGATCGGCCTCAAACCACGGATTGCGCTTCAGCCACGCCGTATTGCGCCAGGACGGATGAGGCAAGGGCAGGGCCTGCGGCAGGAAGCTGCGCCACGCCGCCACGGTGCGGGTCACCCCGGGCTTTGCGGCGGGCCCCAGATGCCAGCGCTGCGCGTATTGCCCGACCAACAGGATCAGGCGCAGATCACCCAGATGCGGCAGGATCCGCCCATGCCATGTGGCAGCACAGAGCGGCGGGGGCGGCAGATCGGCGCCTTTGCCGTCATATCCGGGAAAGCAGAAGGCCATGGGCAGAATGGCGATCCGGTCGCGGTCGTAAAATGTCTCGGATGTCACGCCCATCCAGTCGCGCAGCCGGTCGCCGGACCGGTCCAGAAACGGAGTTCCGCTTTCATGCACGCGCAGCCCCGGCGCCTGTCCCGCCACCAGAATCCGCGCGGTGGGGCGAAGCCACACCACCGGGCGCGGCGCGTGCGCGGTGGCGGTCGCCGCGAAACGGTCGGCGCACAGCCTGCAGGCGCGCAGGTCCGTTTTCAGGGTCTTCAGATCGGGCGATGCATCGGACATGCGGGCAGCTTAGCGTTCATCTTCCCGCCGGCAATCCCGAAGGGCGGACGGGACCGCTTGCGTAATTTCATATTTCTAGTAATGTCGAAATATGGATGACCTGTCGAAACTGACACCGGCCCGGGCGGCCAATGCGTTTGCCGCTTTGGGATCGGAACAGCGCCTTGCGGTTCTGACGGTGCTGGTGCGCGCCGGGCCCGCCGGGCTGACCATCGGCGATCTGGGCGCGCGATGCGGGGTTCAGGGATCCACCCTGACGCATCATCTGAAAATTCTGACCGCCGCAGGGCTGATCCATCAGACGAAAGCCGGGCGGTCCATCCTGTGCGCTGCGGCGGCCTATGACGATGTGCGGGAGCTGTCGGAGTTCCTGCTGGCCCATTGCTGCGCCGATGCGGCCCCTCTGACGGATAAAGGACACGACCATGACTGATCGCAGTGCCGCCGTGAAACCGTTGCCGCGGGTCTGGCGGCGGCTCGACAAGGTCGTCGTGGCCGTGCTGGGCATTCTGGCGGCCGCTGTGCTGGCCGACCCCGCGGCTCTTGTCCCGCTGATCGCCGCAACCGCCGCGTCGCTGTTGCACACCGCTCCGTTCATTCTGTTCGCGGTGCTGGCCGTTGCCTATCTGAAGGCCAGCGGCGCCGAGACGCTGGTCACCGCCGCATTCAAGGGGCGCGAGCTGCGGATGATCGTCGTGGCGGCGCTGCTGGGTGGACTGTCGCCTTTCTGTTCGTGTGAGATCATTCCGTTCATTGCCGGGCTGCTGGCATTGGGCGCGCCGCTTTCGGCGGTCATGGCCCTGTGGCTGTCATCGCCCCTGATGGATCCGGCGATGTTCGCCATCACGGCTGGAGCAATCGGGGTGAAGTTCGCGCTGGCAAAGACCGTCGCGGCGGTCGGCATCGGGCTGGTGGGCGGACTGACGGTGATGACCTTCGCCCGGTCACCGGTCTTTGCCGATCCGCTGCGCCCGCGTCCCGCCCCGAAGGGCTGTTGCAGCGCACGTCCGCCACAGGCGCGCAGCCCCCGCTGGGCGTTCTGGCACGAGGAAGAACGGCGCGCCGTATTCTGGTCCGCCGGGCGGGAGAACCTGATCTTCCTGCTGAAATGGCTAGCGCTGGCCTATGCGCTCGAAGCGGTGATGCTGCGCTATGTGCCCGCCGATTTCGTCGCGTCGGTGCTGGGGGGCGACGGCGCGTGGCCCATCGTTCTTGGGGCGCTGGTCGGCGGGCCTGCCTATCTGAACGGCTATGCGGCGGTGCCGCTGGTCGCCGGGCTTCTGGATCAGGGGATGACGCCGGGGGCCGCCATGTCCTTTGTCATCGCGGGCGGTGTCAGTTGCATTCCGGCGGCTCTGGCGGTCTGGGCGCTGGTCAAACCGCGGGTCTTTGCGGCCTATGCGGCATTCGGGTTCGCCGGCGCGCTTGCCGCGGGTTTTGCCTGGGCGGCGATTGCCTGACCGGAAAACCCGGTTGCCGTTCTGTCCGGGTACGTTAGGCTGATAGAAAAATATCGGTCGCTCCGGGGGGAAAGCGCATGTACAGGGTCTGGAGTTTCGTCACCAACTATTCGCTGCTGCTGATCGGAGGCGCGCTTCTGGCGCTGATCTGGGCGAATGTGGATGCGCACAGCTATCACGATTTCGTCGAGTTTGTGCTCGTGGATGATTTCATCATCGGGCACGCGCATCTGGACGATCATGGCCATGTGCACCGCACACTGACGCTGCATTACCTGATCAACGATGTGCTGATGGCGCTGTTTTTCGCCATCGCCGCGAAGGAGGTCTGGGAGGCGATCATCCTGCGCAACGGGTCGCTGCGGGGCCGGAAGGCGGCGACGCCTCTGTTGGCGACGGCGGGTGGGATGCTGGGGCCGATTGCGGTCTATCTGGGCCTGGCGGCGGTGCTGGGATCGGATGTGTTCGATGCGGTCGCGCGCGGCTGGGCCATTCCCACGGCAACCGATATCGCGTTTTCCTATCTTGTTGGGCGCATCGTGTTCGGAGCCGGGCATCCGGCGGTCCGGTTTCTTTTGCTGCTGGCGATTGCCGACGATGCCGCCGGTCTGATCATTCTGGCGGTGTTCTATCCCAGCGGAGCGCTGGCGCCTTACTGGCTGCTGCTGTCGGCGGGGGCGTCGCTGTTGGTTTTCGCGACCTGCAACTGGTTTCCGCGCTACAAGGACCGGGGCGACCAGTTGCGCCGTCATTCCACCTGGATGCGCAAGCGGCTCAGCTTCTGGCCCTATCTGATCGCGGGCGCGCTGTCGTGGTACGGCTTTCAGGAAAGCGGCCTGCACCCGGCGCTTGGCCTGCTGCCCATCGTGCCGGCGATCCCCCACGCGGACCGGGCTTTCGGCATCTTTTCGGCGGCGGAGGAGCATCTGCACGATCTGCTGAACGAGATCGAACATGCGCTGAAATACCCGGTGGAGATCGTGCTGTTCTTCTTCGGCCTGATGAATGCGGGGGTCGAGTTTTCGTCCATCGGCGCGCCGACCGTTCTGGTGCTGCTCGGGCTGATGGTGGGCAAGCCGGCGGGCATCCTGTTTTTCGGCTGGCTGGCCGCGCGGCCCATGCGGCTGGGGCTGCCGGACGGAATGCGCACCATCGATCTGTTTGTGGTGGGCTGCGTCGCCGCCATCGGGTTTACGGTGTCGCTTTTCATCGCGACCGTCGCCTTTGAAGGCGGCCCGGTGCAGGAGGCCGCGAAGATGGGGGCACTGTTCAGCTTCGCCGCTGCGGGGGTTTCGATTCTCGCCGGGCGGCTGACCGGGGTGCGCAAGATGCCGCTGGGGCGCTAAGCCCCGGCCCGCAAGCGATCCGATCGGCTCTGCGCGCTGGTATCCGGCGCGCGGGCTGGTATCTGGATCAAGCAACACGCGAACCGCAGGGACAGGAGCACGCGCCCATGAAAACCGTCACCATCCGCGATCTGAACATTGGCAATGACTGTCCGCTGACGGTGATTGCCGGGCCATGTCAGCTGGAAAGCTATGACCACGCCGCGATGATCGCCGGCGCGATGAACGAGGCCTGCGCTGCGGCGGGCGCGGGGTTCGTGTTCAAGGCCTCTTATGACAAGGCGAACCGGACGTCGGTGTCGGGCAAGCGCGGCATGGGCATCGCGGCCGGGCTGGATGTGCTGGCCCGCATCCGCGCGGATTTCGATGTGCCGGTGCTGACCGACATTCACGGCATCGACCAATGCGCCCCGGCGGCCGAGGCGGTCGATATCCTGCAGATCCCCGCCTTTCTGTGCCGTCAGACGGACCTGTTGCTGGCCGCGGGCGAAACCGGCGCGGTGATCAATGTCAAGAAGGGGCAGTTTCTGGCCCCCTGGGACATGGTCAATGTGGTCGCCAAGGTGGCAAGCACCGGAAATGACCGGATCCTGTTGACCGAACGCGGGGTCAGCTTCGGCTATAACACGCTGGTTGCGGATATGCGCAGCCTGCCGACCATGGCGCGCACCGGGTATCCGGTGGTCATGGACGCCACCCATTCGGTGCAGCAGCC
>JAGQRU010000346.1 GCA_020425105.1 Paracoccaceae bacterium | reverse complement strand
TACCAGTTCCACCACCTGCTGCCGGAATTCACCGCGCTGGAAAACATCGTCCTGCCGCAGTTGTTCGAAGGCGTCGGGCGCCGCGTGGCCGAAGCGCGGGCCCGCGATCTGCTCGACCGGGTCGGGCTGCGGGCGCGGGCCGATCACCGCCCAGCCGCGTTGTCGGGCGGCGAACAGCAGCGGGTGGCGTTCTGCCGGGCACTGGCCAACGCACCGGCGGTGCTTCTGGCGGACGAGCCGACCGGCAATCTGGATCCGGCGACCGCGGCGACCGTGTTCGACATGATGCTGGGGCTCGCGCGTGATACTGGCCTTGCCGGTCTGGTGGCGACGCACAATCCCGATCTTGCGGCGCGTACGGACCGGGTGGTGCGGCTGGAGGCGGGGCGGCTTGTCGAGGCCCGGCTCTAGCCCTTCAGCACAAGCGCCAGCCCGAGCGCCATGGTGGCGATCCCGGTCATCCGCATCGGGCTGAGCGCGATGGCCGGTGCCCCGAACAGGCCGAACCGGTCGATCAGGGCGGCTGACACCATCTGTCCCAGAAGCACGAAGAATATTGCGTTGCCGACCCCGAATTTCGGTGCGGCCCAGGTGATCGTCAGCACATAGAACGCCACGAGTGTTCCTGCCAGATACAGGTGCGGCGGATGCCCGAGGACGCGCGAAAACGACGACGGTGCGGTGATCATGGCCGTGACCAGTGCGCAGAGGAACGCGACCACGAACATGATGGTGGCCGCCGCGGCGGGCGCGCCCACCCGTTGGCCCAGATTGGCATTCAGCGCCGCCAGCACGGGGATGCCGATCCCCGCCAGAAACATGACCACGGCATATTTGAGCATTTCGGGCATGGCGGAGGTCTCCTCAATCGCCAAACACGTAACGGCTTTACCCCGGACTGTCAGCCCTAATGCGCCAGCGCGCCCTGTGCGACCGACGCAAAGATTGCGTCGAGTTCCACCGCCGCGGCGGCCAGATCGGCGCCTCCTTCGTCCAGATAGGGCGCGAAAACATGGCTGGGGGTCTTGTAGGACAGCAGCGTCGTTCCGTCGGGTTCCTCGGTGACATAGACCCGCAGCGGGGCTTCGATCATCGCGGCGGTGGACAGGTTCAGGATGCGCACCGCATAGAGATTGTTGAACAAGCCGATCACCCGGTTGCCCGGGATTGTGATGCCGCGCGCCCGCGCCGCGCCGGTTGGCCCGGCTTCGGTGACGATCCCAAGCGACTGGGCCTTTGCTGCCGTCTTCACCGCCGCGACCATCTGATCGAAGGTCTTGGGCGACGCTTGGATGACCCATCCGTCGCGCGCGGCGATGGATCCGGCATCTGCGGGTTGCGGCAGGATCGGGGGCAGGGCCATGGCGGCGGCAAGAAGCAGGGCGGAGAGGCAGGCGCGCATCGGATCCTCCGTTATGTCAGGGGCCCTGCCTGCCTAGCCGATCCGGCGCACACATTCCCGTCACACTTGAGTGAACGCTCTGGCGTCCCGCCCGGTCGCGGGGCAGATTGGACGCGGAGGATCCCCGATGACCCACGCTTTTCACGAAATCGCCTTTACAGACGCCGTCCGCCAGGTCCAGGCCGAAGAGGGAAGTGCCGCCCTTTGGGCGCGCCATCAGGGCGGGCCGGTGACCCATGACCGTCTGGGGCGGGATGAGGCGGCGTTTTTGGCCGAGCGGGACAGCTTTTATCTCGCCAGCGTGTCGGAAACCGGCTGGCCCTATATGCAGCATCGCGGCGGCCCGGCGGGGTTTGTGCGGGTGCTCGACCCGGCGCGGATCGGCTGGGCCGAATTTGCCGGCAACCGGCAATACATCACCACCGGCAATCTGCGCGGCAATGACCGGGTCAGCCTGTTCTTCATGGATTACGCCCGCAAGGGGCGGCTGAAGCTGTTCGGGCGGGCGCGGGTGCTGGCGCCTGACGACCCGGCACTGGCCGCGCTGGTGCCGGACGGGACCAAGGCGCGGGTGCAGCGCGGGTTGATCGTTCAGATCGAAGGCTTCGAATGGAATTGCCCGCAGCACATTCCCGACCGCTACAGCATGGAAAATGTCCAGGCCGCCATGGGCAAGATGGCCGCCCGCATTGCAGAACTTGAAGCCGCGCTGGCGGCTAAAGGCTGAAGGCCAGCACCCGGCTGATTTCGGTCAGGGACCGCCCGGACTGGTCCATCCAGGTGTTGAAGGCGCCTTGCACCGCTGTCAGCGCTTTCTTCGATGTGGGGGCCTTGTCGATCACCCCTTCTGCGATCAGCCGTCCCACCACATCCCGGGACAGAAGGAAGCTGTCGACCCCCATCCGGCGCAGCGCATATTGACCGGTGGTGCCGCCGATCCGGGCGCCTTCGGATTTCATCAGCGTCAGCAGCCCGATGAAATCGCGGGCCGGCCATTCGCCGAAGACCTTTCCCGCCCCGCCCCGGTCGCGCAGGGATTTCAGGAACACCGCGTTGTCGCGCACCGATTGCACCTTGGCGCCGTTGCGCACGATGCGGGTGTCGGCCATCAGCGCGTCGAACCAGTCGTCACCCATCATCGAACAGGCATTGACGTCAAAGCCTCTGAACGCCTCCAGAATGCCCGGCCACTTGTTTTCGACCACCTTCCAGTTGAGCCCGGTGGAAAAGATGGCGGCCGAAAACGCGGCAAGCCAGTCTTCTTCGGGGATCGCCGCGATGTCGGCGGCCGGTTTGGGCCGGTTCAGCAGTGCCTCAAGCGCCGCCGCGCCGCCCTTGCGGTCTGCGGAGATGGCATAAAGGTCATCGAAGGTGCGCATGGGCGGCTCCGTCTTCAGGGCGGGGCTATTTGAGCCAGTTGCTCACGATGCCCATGGCCTCCAATACCGTACTGGTGTCTTCCAGAACCTTCACGATTTCGCCATCGATGCGAAGATAGACTTCGCCCGGACGAAGGCGGGGCAGGCGGTAGCGATCAAGATCATAGATCCGGTCGTAGCTTTTCCAGTCATGCGGCAGCTTGGATCCGCGCGTGTATTTCTTCATCTGCCCGGGAGGCACCTTGCCGCTGTTGCCCGCCGTATGCGGCGGGTTGTGCCCCTGCGCATGGGCGGGCGGGTTGGCATACCCCGAAGTGGGCAATGGCACAATCAGCGCTGATAGAAGCAAAGACAGGGGTTTCACGATAGACATCGATTTCGCCTGTTTTCTACGGTCCAGACCGTGTCTGGGTTTCGGAGCTTTCTGGTGCTCTAGTTCCATCCCGTAACGACCATTCCTAGCTTCGAGCCATCGCCCTCAAGATATGCAAAATTGATAGAAGAATAATAATCATCGTACAAACGAACCTGCCAGTGATGTTGCCTTCCGTAGAAGCCTCTACTCACAATCGTCACATCAGCGCCAAAAGCACACTGCAGCCCCCGCAAGCTCATGCCGGTACCGATGTCTGCGTTCGGATCTGCTATGATGCTCTTGTCTCGGGCGTTGAAGCCACCACGCCTTGCCAACTCACTTAAGACAAATTTAGAAGTCTTCGACGTTAGCCCGATACGCTTCTGGTTTCTAACGTATTCGCAGAAGGTTGGTTCAAATACATTGCCGCCCTTTAGGTCATGTTGACAAATGGCGGA
>JAGQRU010000063.1 GCA_020425105.1 Paracoccaceae bacterium | reverse complement strand
GCCCTATGCCGTGAAGTAAGGAGAAGACGCATGGAAATCATTCTTCTCGAACGCGTGGCAAAGCTGGGCCAGATGGGCGACGTCGTGTCGGTCAAAGAAGGCTATGCCCGTAACTTCCTGCTGCCTCAGGGCAAAGCGCTGCGCGCCAATGCCGCGAACATCGCGCGCTTTGAAGAGCAGAAGGCACAGCTGGAAGCCCAGAACCTGGAAACCCGCCAGGAAGCCGAAGCCCTGGGCGCCAAGCTGGACGGCCAGCAATTCGTCGTGATTCGCTCTGCATCCGACGCCGGCGCGCTCTATGGCTCGGTCAGCACCCGCGATGCGGCAGACGCCGCCACCGAAGGCGGGTTCACGCTCGACCGCAAGCAGGTCAAGCTGCCGCGCCCGATCAAGGAACTCGGCCTGCACGACGTGCATGTGTCGCTGCACCCCGAAGTTGAAGTCACGATCCAGCTGAACGTCGCGCGTTCGCCGGAAGAGGCAGAGCTTCAGGCCGCAGGCAAGTCGATCCAGGAACTGGCCGCCGAAGAGGAAGCCGCAGCGGAATTCGAAATCGCGGAACTCTTCGACGATATCGGGTCCGCCGCGATGGACGACGACGAAAGCGGCGACGCGACCCCGCAGCCGGACAGCGCGCGCGACGACGCCTGATCCGCACTGCGAGAGAGATCTCAAAGGCCGCGCCCCTAGGGTGCGGCCTTTTTCGTTGTGCCGGACCTCCCCCACCGCACGGCCCCGGCATCATCAGCCAGCGCGGCACGTTTCACGAGCCATAGACATGCAAACGGCCGCCCAAGGGGCGGCCGCGCTGTCCTGTCCGTGCGGATTGGATTGGGACGGCTTATTCTTCTTCCAGCGCCTTAACGGCTTCCTGAAGCTCGTCCTTCGACACTTCCTTTTCGCTGACCTGCGCCAGTTCGAAAATGTAGTCGACCACCTTGTCTTCAAAGATCGGCGCGCGCAGCTGCTGCTGCATCTGCTGGTTCTGCTGGATGAATTCGAAGAACTGACGCTCCTGCCCCGGATACTGACGGGCCTGGTTCATCACCGCCTGGGTCATTTCGGCGTCGGTCACTTCAACCTCGTTCTTGTGGCCCAGATCGGCCAGGAACAGGCCCAGACGCACGCGGCGCTGGCCCAGCTTCAGGTGATCTTCGCTGGGTTCGATGGACGGGTGATCGTGGCCGTGCACATCGGGGTTTTCCTCGTGCCACAGCTGATGGGCGATCTGATGCGCTTCGGCATCCACAAGGCTCGCCGGAAGGTCGAACGACACCAGGTCGTCCAGCTTGTCCAGCAGGCTGCGTTTCAGCACAGCCCGGGCCGCGCCCGCATATTCGGCTTCCAGCCGTTCGGCGACCTGCGATTTCAGCTGGGCCAGATCCTCGGCGCCGAATTTCTTCGCCAGCTCGTCATCCAGTTCAGCCGCCTTGGGGGCCTTCACTGCCTTGATCTTGCATTCGAACACCGCGGCTTTACCGGCCAGGTGCGGTGCCTGATATTCTTCCGGGAAAGAAACCTCGACGTTCACATCCGTGCCCGCGACGGCACCCACCAGCTGGTCTTCGAAGCCGGGGATGAAAGAGTTCGACCCCAGCACCAGCGGGTAATCGTCGGCCGCGCCGCCGTCGAACGCTTCGCCATCGACCTTGCCCAGGAAGTCGATCACCACCTGGTCGCCGCTTTCGGCCGCAGCACCTTCGTCGCGATCCGCGAAATCCTGCGCCGATGCCGCCAGATTGCCCAGCGCTTCGTCCACATCCGCATCCGACGCCTTGACCACCAGTTTTTCCAGCACGATGCCGGACAGGTCGGTTTCCGGGATCTCGGGCAGCGCTTCATAGTTCAGCGCCACCAGAACGTCATCGCCTTCTTTCCAGTCCTCGTTGGTCATCTTGACTTCGGGCTGCAGGGCCGGACGGTGACCGGTATCCTCGAAATGCTGCGACATGGCACCGTCGATGCTTTCCTGCATCGCTTCGCCCAGGATCCGCTGACCGAACTGCTTCTTCAGCAGCGCCATCGGAACCTTGCCCTTCCGGAAGCCCTTCATTTCGATTTCCGGCTGCGCTTCGGCCAGCTTTTCGTTCACCTTGGCGTCCAGTTCGGCGGCGGTCAGCTTGATCTCGTAGCCGCGCTTGAGGCCTTCGTTGAGGGTCTCGGTGACCTGCATATGTGTCGTCCTTTATCCGTCCTTCGTGGTGCACTTGCCCGGGTGTCATCCCGACCCGGGTCTCGCAAGCGCGGTTCAGGACGCACTAGAGAATTTGAGCGCGGTACTCAAGGCCGAGACGGGGGTTATTGACCGGCTTTCCGCAGTTGGGGCCGCCTGTCCGGGCGCAATCCCGCCAGTTCGACGAACCGCCGGATCTGCGCGGGACAGGAACGGCGCTGCGGCAACGCCGTTCCGCCTGCCGCTTAGCTGCGCGGCTTGAGGTTTTCCGGATCGTAGAGCGGCGCATAGCCCACGCCCGCGACCTCCACCGGAAACGGTTCGTCGAAATAGGTGACCTGCAGCTTGCGCCCGACCTGGCAATAGTCCCACGGCAGATAGGCCAGCGCGATGTTCTTGCCGACCGTGGGCCCATAGGCGACCGAGCTTGTATAGGACCGGCGCCCAAGCGCGTCGATCAGCACCTCGCCCGTTTCGGGATCCATCACCGGCATGGTATTGACGGGGTAGCGCGCCACGCCCGCACGATCCACGTTGTCGGTCATGACCAGCGTGCAGAGCATGGCCGGCTGATGCGCCCGGGCGCGGTATTCCTGGTGCTTGGCCTTTCCGCGGAAATCGGCGTCCTTCACCTTCGGACGGGCCAGGTCGGCCTCGAACAGGTTATATTGCGTTCGCAGATCGGCATTCTGCAGCCGCAGCGATTTTTCCAGACGGCGCGAGTTCGCATAGGTCTCCACCCCCATGGCCATGACGCCTTCGGCGCGCAGTGCGTCCCAGACCGCAAGGGCATCGTCATAGGCCATATGCAGTTCGAAACCCTGTTCGCCCACATACGAGATGCGGAACGCGTCCACGGATTTGCCCGCGATACTGACCGGGCGGATCGCGGCAAAGGGGAAGGCCCCCGTGTCCAGCGCATCGGGGTCGGCGACCACCAGCTTCAGCTTCTCGCGTGCGTTCGGCCCCCAGATACCCATCGTGACATGCTGCGTGGTCATGTCGGTGATGGTGACGTTGAAGCCTTTGTCGGTCGCGACCCGCTTCATGTATTCAAGATCGCGCGGCCCCGCATCGGCGCCGTTGATGACCCGGCAGTGATCGGCGAAACGCAGGATCGTCAGGTCAGCACGCACCATGCCTTCGTCATCGAGGAAATGGGTATAGATCCCGCGCCCGATCGAAGTATCCCCGCCGATTTTCGCCGCCGACAGCCATTCCAGAAGCGCGACGTGATCGGGCCCCGCAATGTCGGTGACATGGAAATGCGACAGGTTGATGATTGCGCAATCGGCGCTCATCTCAAGCTGTTCGGCGTTCGAGACGCGCCAGAAATGGCGGTTGTCCCATTCGTTTTCACGCACCGGCACCTGCCCGGCGTATTTTTCCAGCAGATGTTCGTTTGCGGCATAGCCGTGGGCGCGCTCCCACCCGCCGAGCTCCATGAAATAGCCGCCCAGTTCCACTTCGCGGTCATAGAACGGCGACCGGCGGATGCGGCGACCGCTGCCAAACGGTTCGCGCGGATGGACCGGCGGATTATAGATCTTGGCGGCGGTTTCGGCGCAGCGGCCCCAGATATAGTCCTCGGTCAGCTGATAATCCTGGAACCGCGCGTAATCGATGGAAGCGTGGTCGATATCGGTGCGCCCGGTGGTCATCCAGTCCGCGATCAGCTTGCCCATGCCGGGGCCGTCCTTGACCCAGATCGCCACCGCGTACCACAGCCCCCGCAGCTTGCGGCTTTCGCCCATAGACGGACCGCCATCGGTGGTGGTCTGCAGCAGACCGTTGAACGAATGGCTTTCGTTGAACCCAAGCTCCGCCAGGATCGGGGTCAGTTCTATCGCCCTCTCTAGCGGTTCGATCACATCTTCCAGTTCCAGATCGCGCTGCGACGGCGACAACCGCGCCTGGTCTTTTTCCAGAAGCTCGCGCGGGTGCACCATGCGCACGTCTTTTTCGTAGTAATAGCCCCATTCCATCTGGCCGCCTTCGGTGGACTTGGGATCGCCGGTGTCGCGCATATAGGCGGAGTTGCCCTGATCGCGCAGCAACGGGCGGCCGATTTCCTTGCCGGTCCCGGCGAATTCGTCATAGGGGCCGAAGAAGGTCAGCGGGTGATCGACCGGCATGACCGGAAGATCTTCGCCAGCCATTGCAGCAATCAGACGGCCCCAAATGCCGGCACAGACCACCACATACTCGGCCATGATCGTACCGCGGTGTGTCCTGACCCCGGTGACGCGCCCGTTGTCGCTAAGCAACTCCAGCGCCGGAGTGTTGGCGAAGGCCCGCAGTTTTCCGCTTTTCTCCGCCGCATCGACCAGCTTTCCGGCAACGGTCTGCGACCGCGGCACCACAAGCCCCGCATCCGGGTCCCACATGGCGCCCTGGATCAGGTCTTCTTCAAGCAGCGGAAAGCGTTCCTTTGCTTCGGCGGCAGTGATCATTCTGGCATTCGTTCCGAAAGCGCGGCCGCTGTCGCAGCGCCGCTTCAATTCGGCCATCCGCGCGTCATCGCCCACGCGCGCCACTTCAAGGCCGCCGATGCGTTCGTAATGGCCCATCTTCTCGTAGAAATTCATCGAGTACATGGTGGTCCAGCAGCTCAGCAAGTCGTGGCTGGTGGCATAGCAGAAGTCGGAAGCATGCGCGGTGGACCCGATATCGGTGGGGATGCCGGACTTGTCGATGCCGACGATGTCCTCCCATCCGTTTTCGATCAGGTGATGCGCCACCGAGGCGCCCACAATACCGCCAAGACCGACGATGACGACTTTGGCCCGTTCAGGAAATGCGGACATTTTTCATTCCTTCTACGCGAGATGTTCCAAGGCTGCTCCGCTGGCGGCGATCTGGCCGAAACTCTATCGGGGGCTTCCCGGAACCGGAATAATCGCACCGGCACCTTCGGTCGCGGCGGCAAAATCGGTATCTCCGGCCAGCCAGGCCTTCCCATTGCGGAGGACGCGGCGAGGCGCTAACCGCTCCGGCGTCCTTCAGACGGATCGGCTCTTCCACCGCGATCCCGTCGAACCGGTTCATCGCCAGCCTGATATTGGCGCCATCAACCCCCGATCCGTCGGCTTGCTCCCGGATCCTGACGTTGCGATCCACGACCCGTTCGATCGGCATCAAAGCCTTCATACTTCGCATCCTCCACCTGAACCGCGGCCCGTCCTGCCCGCGCATCCAGATTGACAGCGTGCAGTGTCGCCATGATCTGCCGTTAAAAATAGTACGATTGCGACATGAATGGGAAACCGCTAAGACATTCGACGGGGATCAACGGGGGACGGCATCTTGAGCGCAGAGTCCGGTTCGCCAAAAGGAACGACCCGTGCGGCAACGCCCCGCGCCCGAACCAGACGGGCACCGACATCGCGCCTGTCGGTCGGGTTCATCCTGGCCAAACGCTTCACCCTCTGCGCCTTTGCGAATTTCGTCGATGTCCTGAGGCTGGCCGCGGATGAAGGCGACCGAAGCCGTCCGATCCTGTGCAACTGGAGCATCCTGTCGGACACGATGGAGCCCATGACCTCCAGCTGCGGCGTCGCCGTGCAACCGATGGAACGGCTCGGCGATCCGCGCCGGTTCGACTATATCGTGGTGGTCGGCGGCTTGATCGATGAAACGCCGACCCTGGACCCGGCCTATAACCGCTTTCTGCACGATGCCGCCGACGCGGGTGTGCCGCTGGTCGGGATCTGCACCGGGTCCTTCCTGCTGCACCAGGCGGGGCTGCTGGACGGATACCGCTGTTGCGTCAGTTGGTTCCACCATGTGGATTTTCTGGAACAATTCGAGGGGCTGAACCCGGTCACGGATCAGATCTTCGTGGTCGACCGGGACCGTCTGACCTGTTCCGGCGGGGTCAGTTCGGCGCATCTTGCAGCCTATCTGGTCGACAAGCACGTGGGCCAGGCGCAGGCCAGCAAGAGCCTGCACATCATGATCATCGACGACCTGCTGCAGGCCGACAAGCCGCAACCCGGGATCACCCTTGATTTCAAGACCCGCGATCCGCTGGTGCTGCGCACTCTTCTTCTGATGCAGCAAAGCATCGACACGCCGATGTCGATCAAGGAAATCTCGCGACGGCTGGGCCACAGCAAACGTCAGATCGAACGACATTTCCGCAGCGCGCTTGGCACCTCGCCGCAAGCGGCCTTTCTCAGCATCCGGCTGTCGCTGGCGCATCACCTGATCACCACAAGCGACAAGACCATCGCACAGATCGCGTTGGATTGCGGCTTTTGCGACTCGTCGCATTTCAGCCGGACGTTTCGCGGCAGGTTCGGCACCACGCCGCACCTTCTAAGGGTCGGCGGCGCGGAGACATCGCCCGATCACGTATCGGAACAGCAAGAATAACGCGGGTCCCAAGACACACGGCGCCGGAGCCCGGGTCGGTTTCAGATCAGCGCTGCTCTCTCACCAGATGGCGACACACGTCACGAGCAGCGCAATCGTGAACGGCAGCCCCGTCGAGATGACCTTGGGCTGAAGTGATTTCAGGCGGCTGGCGGACCGAAGCAGGACAACTGCGACGATGCCGTCGAACACGCGCCAGAAGGCCCGCTGAGGAACGGAGGCATCCACCTTACCGTCTCAATCTATCCCGGTTTTGTTCCGGTTTTCTGAGAGCGATGCTCTCCTCAAAGGAGACAGGATATGGCAGCGGCACACAGTGGGAAATTCAAGCGGGATGCGGTTCGCATCGCGCGCACCATGGGTCTGATACGGCATCAGGTTGCGTCTGATCTTGGGGTCAGGCTTTCGACGCCCGGCAAATGGATCCGGGCAGATTCCGGTGAGGCGAAGGTGCCGGAGCGGGGTTCCGATCTTCTTCGCGAGAATGAACGGCTGCGGAAAGAGAACAAAATATTGCGCGAGGAGGGGGAGGTGCAAAAAAGTCGGCTCAGTTCTTCGCAGCTCAAAAGCCGTGAAGTTTCTGTTCATTATCAGCTATCGCGGCAGCTTTTTACGCAGCCATCTGTGTCGAATGATGGGCCGCTCAAGATGCGCAACTGACCAGAACGAAACCCGGACAGGTTCAGAGCATCTTCGAAAGCTGGCGCCGGCACTGCAATGCCAAACGGCCCCACAGCGCCTTCGGATACAAGTCGCCAGCAGCCCAGAGACCGCCGATGCACTCGCATTCAACGTGGACCAGTCAGATCGGACCGCCCCACACGGATCTGCACCGCAAGCGACGGAGCGCCCCGACCACCGTCGCCCGGGAATCCGGCAGACAACGGCGTCATGTGCAGGGCCCCGATGCCGAAGAACGGCCTCTTGTCGCCTTTGTTCAACGGAATGGACGCAAATATCCATCTCCGTCGGTCCCTGATACGATAGCCCTGTGAGATCACTCTTTATGCAGCCCGGATGACTGTCGATGACACGCTTCAATGCCCTGAACCTCGTGCGCCATGCGATGACCGGTCACAAGAACTGGAGCGCGCAGTGGCCCGACAGCCAGCCCAAGGCCGAATACGACGTGGTGATTGTCGGTGCCGGCGGGCATGGGCTCGGCGCGGCCTACTATCTGGCGAAGGAACATGGCCTGACCAATGTCGCCGTGATCGACAAGGGCTGGCTTGGCGGGGGCAATACGGGCCGGAACACCACCATCATCCGGTCGAACTATCTGTATGACGAAAGCGCGCGGCTTTACGATCACGCGCTCGATCTGTGGCAGGATCTCAGCCAGGATCTGAACTACAACGTCATGTATTCGAACCGCGGCGTCCTGATGCTGGCGCATAACGTTCACGACGTTCAAAGCTTCAAACGCCATGTGCATTCCAACCGCCTGAACGGGGTCGACAACCGCTGGCTCACGCCCGAGGAATGCAAGGAATTCTGCCCGCCGCTGTCGATCTCTCCCAACGCGCGTTACCCGGTGATGGGCGGGGCCCTGCAAGAACGCGCCGGGACTGCCCGCCATGACGCGGTTGCCTGGGGCTATGCCCGCGGCGCGTCGGCCCGCGGCGTCGACATCATCCAGAACTGCCCGGTGACCGCGATCCGCCGGAATGCGGACGGGACGGTGGCCGGTGTCGAAACCGCCAAGGGGTTCATCA
>JAGQRU010000062.1 GCA_020425105.1 Paracoccaceae bacterium | reverse complement strand
TGCGCTTGCGCCGGGCCGAGATGCCTTCGACCGCCCAGCGGGCTTCGGATTCGATCTTGCGGTCGAGCTTGTGGCGGGCCTCATCCTCTTCGGCCCAGGCCTTTTCGCGCCATGCCTCGAACGCCGCGAAACCCTGCTCCTGCCGCCGGACCACGCCCCGGTCGATCCACAATGTGGCGCGCGTCAAAGCCGTCAGGAAGGCGCGGTCGTGCGAGATCAGCACATAGGCCGCGCGGGTGTCCTTCAGCCGCGCTTCGAGCCAGGCGATGGCCTCGATGTCCAGATGGTTGGTGGGCTCGTCCAGCAGCATCAGTTCGGGCGCTTCGGCCAGCAGTTTGGCCAGCGCGGCCCGGCGGCGTTCGCCCCCCGACGCGGCCTCCACCGGGGTGTCGGGCCGGAATTTCAGGCCCTCGGACACCATGTCCACCTTGTACGCTTCGGCCGGGTCCAGCCGGCTGGCGGCGAAATCGCCCAGGGTGGCAAACCCCGACAGGTCGGGATCCTGCTCCATATACCCCACGGTGATGCCGGGGGTGATCACACGGCTGCCGGTGTCAGGCTCCACCAGCCCTGCCATCACCTTCATCAGCGTGGATTTTCCCGACCCGTTGCGGCCCACCAGAGCGACCCGGTCGCCAGGCTGCACGACCAGCCCCAGATCCGCGAAGACCGGGTTGCCGCCGAAGGTCAGCGAGATATCGGAAAGCTGAAGCGCAGGAGGTGGTGCCATGGCCGCCCCGCTAGAGGAGCGGCGCGGCAAGATCAAGGACAAGATCGCCGCCCGGCGGGCGTTCAGTTCGACAAGGTTCGCAGAAGCCGCGCGCGGGCGGGCGGAATGGCGCGGATCTCAAGCCCTGTGAACACATGCAGCGTGCCCAGATCCCGGTCCACCACCGCATGGTCGGACACCCAGCCCCCAAGCGACAGATAGCTGCGCAAGAGCGGCGGCATGGACCGCATGGCGCGTTTCACATCGGGACGCAGAGCGGACAGCTTCTGCGCGAAGCGGAACACCGACGGCGCCTTGACCCGGGGCCGCCACCGGCGCGGTGCCACGTGGCGGTCTTTCAGCAAGGCGAAGGCGTCGTGATAAGCTTCCGCCTCGGTGCCCTGAAACGAACTGCAGCCAAACAGCAATTCGGCCCCCATTTCGTCGACCATCCGGCCCAGAGCCGCCCAGGCAAGCCGCAGGATGTCGGGGTCCCGGCATTCAGGCGCGATGCAGAACCGGCCCATTTCGATCATCGGGCCTTCGAAACTGCGCAGCCCATCCAGATCGTAGAACTGCGCCGCATAGCTGCCGGAAATGCTTTGCGCATCGCGCAGGGGCAACAGGCGGAAGCAGCAGACCAATGCCCCGCTCGCGGCGTCTTCCACGAGGATATGGGCGCAGAGATCGTCAAAGGCGTCACGGTCGCTTTGCCCGCCGCCGCCCCGGAAACAGCGCCCGCGCAGCGCCAGCGCCGTATCAAGATCAGCGGCGGTCTCTGACAGGCGGACCCGGTAACGTCCGCGTTGGAAAGGCTCCATAACCAGGCTCCGTTTATTGGCGTGGCAGGGTTTCGCCCCTATCTAATGCGCCATGGGCTCTGCCGCCCAATCAAGACGATGCGGCAGGATTGCGCAGATTATGTGGCAACAAGATGACAAGCGAGGTTCGCAATGGACAAGGTGGTAAAATCCGACTCCGAATGGCAGGCGCAGCTGTCTGACCTGGCCTTCAAGGTAACCCGCAAACACGGGACAGAGCGCGCGTTTACACATGACGATTTTCCCAAGGCGCCGGGAACCTATCGCTGCATCTGCTGCGGCGCCGCTCTGTTCGATCAGGCGGCGAAATTCGACAGCGGCACCGGCTGGCCCAGCTTCGTGAAGCCGCTGGGGCCCGACATGGTCGGCGAAAGCGATGATCGAAGCTGGTTCATGCGCCGCACGGAAGTGCACTGCAACCGCTGCGATGCCCATCTGGGCCATGTCTTTCCCGACGGCCCGGCGCCCACGGGGCTGCGGTATTGCATCAACGGCGTCGCGCTGGATTTCGAAGCGGCCGACTAACCGGCGACCGGGGCTGTCGCAATCAGGGCTATTGCAGCAGATCGCTTGCCGACGGGGTGCCGATATTGCCGAACACCTGGCGCACAAAGCCCAGTTCGGACACGGAAGGATCCGTCACACGGGCGGTCAGGACCACCACCTGGCCGTCCTCGACCCCCAGGCGTTCGATATTCTCCACCGCGCCAGAGTCGGCAAAGCGGATCGCAACGACCTGACGTTCAACGATCTTGGGCGCGCTCGGACCAAGAGTTTCGCGCCGTGTCGCCACGTAATACCAGGCCCGGTCGCGTTCGATGCCATAGTTCAGCGGCATGCCCACTTTTTCGGCCACGCTGTCGCGGGTGTCCTTCCCGACGGCAATCAGGGCCAGATCCTCTTCGGGCGGCACATAGCCGTGATTGCGCACAATCGGCGTACAAGCGACGATCAAAGCCAGTCCTGCTATCAAGGCGAGCGTCGTTGCCCGGCTCCTGTGCCTGTTCACCCGGTTGGTCATGATCTGCCTTGCCTGTAAGATCGTGTTCTGGCACCGGATACCCGAAGCGCCACCCCGTGTTCAAGAATGGATACCCAATGGACCCAAAGCAGCCGCCCCGGACCGGGGGCCCCGAAACCCGGGTGATCCGCCTCGACGCGCTGCTGCAGCGCAGGGCGCATCCGGTGGCGCTGACCCTGACGCCCGCGGATCACAAGGCCCTGGCGGCGGAACTGGACCTTCTGGGGCTTGAGAAAGCGCGCCTGACAGGCGAGCTTCGCCCCGTTGGCAAGCGCGACTGGGACTTCGTCGGTACACTGGGGGCGACAGTGACCCAGGCCTGCGTGGTCACGCTGGCCCCGGTGCGCACCCGGATCGACGAGCCCGTGCTTCGGCGATTCCGCGCCGATCTGAGCGACGACGTGGTCGGCGATGAGATCGAGATGCCCGAGGACGACAGCCTGGAACCCCTTCCCGAAACGGTGGACCTGCTGGATCTTTTTGCAGAATCGCTGGCGCTGTCCCTGCCTGCCTATCCGCGCGCCGACGATGCCGTGGCCGGCTCCACTGTCTATACCGAACCGGGCAAGGCGGCGATGACCGACGATGACGCGAAACCCTTTGCCGGGCTGGCGCAGCTGCGCGGCAAGCTGGGCGGCGATGAAAACTGATCCCCGGATGACCGGGTGCACGCGGGGGTAAAAAACCGCTTGCGCCGCGACGGAAAACCGCTAGAAGTCCGACTTCATTTCCACGCGATGCCTCCCGCCTGCCGGTTTGCGCGTCGCACCACGATCCGAGGTTGAGACATGGCTGTCCAGCAGAACAAAGTCACGCGGTCCCGCCGGAACAACCGTCGTTCTCACGACGCCCTTGTCGCCGGCAACCCGAACGAATGCACCAATTGCGGCGAGCTGAAGCGCCCCCATCACGTTTGCCCGTCCTGCGGTCACTACAATGACCGTGAAGTCGTGGCTCTGGTGGAAGAAGTCGATCTGGACGAAGACGCGGCCTAAGCCCGCGCGTCCCTGATAAGCTGAATGATGGAACGGATGCCACGGCAAGGCGCGTCCCTTGCCGAACCGGTCCCGGTGACCATATCGGTCGACGCGATGGGCGGCGACCGGGGTCCGGCACCGGTGGTGGCGGGCATGGCCCGCGCGCTCGCCGATAATCCCGAGATCCGGTTCATTCTGCATGGCGACGCCTCCAAGCTGACCCCCCTGCTCGCGCGCCGGAAAGCGCTTCGTGACCGTTGCGAGATTCGCGATGTTGCGGGTGTGGTCACCATGGACGCCAAACCCAGTCACGCGATGCGCAATGGCAAGGACACCTCCATGTGGTCGTCCATCGATGCCGTGCGCAATGGCGAAGCACAGGTCTGCGTGTCCTGCGGGAACACCGGCGCGCTGATGGCCATGTCCATGGTGCGCCTGCGCAAGATCCCGGGCATCAACCGCCCGGCGATCGCCTGCCTCTGGCCATCGCGCAATCCCGGCGGTTTCAACATCATGCTGGACGTGGGCGCCGATATTCGGGCCGATGCCGAGGACCTGCTGCAATATGCGCTGATGGGCAATTCCTATGCCCGCGTCGGTCTGGGCATCGCCCGCCCCCGGGTCGGCCTGCTGAATGTCGGCACGGAAGAACACAAGGGCCGCGCCGAACTGAAGCTGGCCCATGACCTGATTGCGGGCGTGTCCGACGCGGCGGAATTCCAGTTCGTCGGCTATGTGGAAGGCGGGGACATCCCTTCGGACCGCGTCGACGTGATCGTCACCGACGGGTTCACCGGAAACGTGGCGCTGAAAACCGGTGAAGGCACAGCGAAGCTGATCCGTGAATTCCTGAGCCAGGCCTTCCGCTATTCCTTCCTGTCACGCATTGCCGCAGTGCTGGCGCTGACCTCCTTGCGGCGGCTGGGCAAACGTATCGACCCCCGCCAGGTCAACGGGGGCGTATTTCTTGGCCTAAACGGCACCGTGGTGAAATCCCACGGGTCGGCGGATGCCACCGGCGTCAGCGCCGCGCTGAAACTTGCGGTTGAATTGGCGCAGGCCGATTTCCCGTCCCGGATCGCGGCCCGGGTTGCATCCCTCTCCGCCAAAGGCCAAGGTGTCGGAACGTCCGGGGCAGGTTTACGGTAAATTCACATGACGATACGCGCCGCAGTTCGGGGGGTTGGACATTACCTTCCCGAAAAAGTTTTTGAAAACAGAGAGTTCGCGGCGACACTCGACACGTCCGACGACTGGATCCGGTCCAGGTCCGGCATTGAACGGCGCCATTTCGCCGCCGAAGGCGAAACCACGTCAGATCTGGCTGCCAAGGCCGCCGAGGCTGCTTTGGCCGATGCCGGTCTGACGCCCGCCGACATCGATGCGGTGGTGGTTGCCACGTCGACCGCCGATCTGACCTTTCCGTCCGCCGCCACCATGGTTCAGGCCAAGATCGGCATGACGCAGGGCTTCGCGTATGACGTTCAGGCCGTCTGTGCCGGGTTCGTCTTCGCGCTGTCCAATGCCAACGGGCTGATCCTGTCCGGTCAGGCGGACCGGGTGCTGGTGATCGGCGCGGAAACCTTCAGCCGGATCATGGACTGGACCGACCGCGGCACCTGCGTGCTGTTCGGCGACGGCGCAGGCGCCCTGATCCTGGAGCGGACCGAGGGCACCGGAACGCCGGAGGATCGCGGCATCCTGGCCTCCGACCTGCATTCCGACGGACGGTATCAGGACATTCTGTATGTGGATGGCGGCGTCTCGACCCAATCCACCGGTCATCTGCGCATGCATGGCAAGGAAGTCTTCCGCCATGCGGTCGAAAAGCTGGCTGAGACCGCGCATCTGTCGCTGGGAAAGCTGGGGCTGACCGGTGAGGATGTGGACTGGATCGTACCGCATCAGGCCAATCTTCGCATCATCAAGGCGACCGCCCAAAAGATGGGCGTGCCGATGGATCGCGTGGTGATCACGGTGCAGGATCACGGCAATACGTCTGCGGCATCGATTCCCCTTGCGCTGTCCGTAGGCAAGGCGCGCGGGCAGATCAAACCCGGCGATCTGATCGTCGCCGAAGCGATCGGCGGCGGTTTGGCCTGGGGGTCGGTGGTTTTTCGCTGGTAACGGTAACTTCCCGGGCAGATTGACACTTTCCAAGCATTGACAGGCTTTCGGCGCTGTCACTATCCTGCCCGTGGATTGGGAGTTTTTTCGATGACTGGCAAGACGTTGACCCGCATGGACCTGAGCGAAGCGGTTTTCCGCGAGGTCGGACTGTCGCGCAATGAATCGGCGCAACTGGTCGAAAGCGTTCTGGGGCATCTGAGCGATGCGCTCGCGCAAGGCGACTCGGTCAAGATTTCGTCCTTCGGCACCTTTAACGTCCGCGAAAAAGCCGCGCGGGTGGGCCGCAACCCGAAGACAGGGGAAGAGGTTCCGATTCACCCCCGCCGGGTGCTGACCTTCCGCCCGTCACATCTGATGAAAGAGCGCGTCGCCCAAGGCAACAAATCCTGACCGCGCCCCGGCAGATGCAAAAATCCCCCGACGCTTTCCGCACCATCACCGAAGTCGCGACCTGGCTCGATACGCCAGCCCATGTGTTGAGGTTCTGGGAAAGCCGCTTCCCGGAAGTCGCCCCCGTGAAACGGGCGGGCGGGCGCCGGTATTACCGGCCCGAAGACATGCAGCTTCTGGGCGGGATCAAGCACCTGCTGCATACCGAAGGCCACACCATCAAGTCAGTGCAGGAGCGTCTGCAGAAAGACGGCAACGCCGCTGTGGCGCGCTACAGCCAGCCGCTGGACCAACCGGGCGACGAGATGCCGGCCACCTCTGCCCCCGCCGGCACGCCAGAAACGCCGCCGCAGCCGGGCAGCCAGCCGGGCCTGTTCGATGCGCCAGCCGAAGCGCCTGCTTCTGCCCCAAGCCCCGCACCGGCTCCTGTCCCGAGCGCGGCTTCGACACCCGCACCGGCTCCTGCCCCAAGCCCGGCTCCGGCGCCCGCGCCAGCCTCGGCTGCGCCCCCGGCACCCGCGCCGGGCATCTCTGAGCCGCCTGCACCACAGCCCGCCATGGCTGCCGAAGACGATTTCGGCACACCGGCGTTCCACATGGCGGAAGATGACAGTCAGTCCCAGGCCGACAGTCCTTTCGAAGACGAACTGCCCCCCATCGGGTTTTTCTTCGACGACAGCGACGACGCGGCCCCGGCCGAGGTGCAAAGCGGCACCTTCGCCGATGCAGCACCTCTTGAACCGGAACCGGAACCGGAACCGGAACTAGCACCGGAGACAGCCGAAGACCCGTCGCCGCCCGAGCCGGAGGCCCCTGCAGCTCCGGTGGACCCGCTGCCCGCACTGGTCCTGGATGACCGCCCCCCGCTTCCCGGTGTGACCCACGGGCTGCGCGCGCTGTTTCCGGGCGCGCTGAGCCCCGCCCAGCGGGCCGGGTTCCGGGACTGTGCAAACCGGCTTTCCGCGCTCGCCATCGCGGCGGAATGAAACTTGGCGGCACCGCAATTTTTGCCCCATTCCGCCTTGCCCTGCCCGGCAGAAGTGATAAAACCGCGCGACGTCGGGCCATGGCGCAGCCTGGTTAGCGCGTCCGTCTGGGGGACGGAAGGTCGTGAGTTCGAATCTCGCTGGCCCGACCACGTTCAAAGGCCCGCACCCGGTCCCCGGGCGCGGGCTTTTCCTTGACCGACAAAGGCCGGCCATGATGACCACGATCCGTGCTGAAACCGCCCCGCAAGGCTTGCTGCCAATTCAGGCCCTGCGCGATCTGGTTGCCGCGGGCGGCATCACCGGACAGCCCGAGATTCTGGACGACCAGTTTCAGCCCGCCTCGCTCGACCTGCGCCTTGGCCACCGCGCCTACCGGGTCCGGGCATCCTTCCTGACCGGGGATGGCGCGCGGGTGGAAGACCGGCTGACCAAATTCGAAATGCACCGCATGGATCTGACCGATGGCGCGGTGCTGGAGAAGGGGTGCGTTTATCTCGTACCACTGATGGAAGCGCTGGACCTGCCGCCGGGGATCACCGCGGTGGCAAACGCCAAAAGCTCCACCGGGCGGCTGGATCTGCTGACCCGCGTGATCACGGATCACGGCACCGAGTTTGACCGCATCGCCGACGGCTATCGCGGGCCGCTCTTCGCCGAGATCTGCCCGCGCAGCTTTTCCGTTCTGGTCCGCGCCGGCATGCGCCTGAACCAGATCCGGTTCAGGGCCGGAAAGGCCGAACTGGACGACGCAGCGCTGGCGGCGCTGCACGCGGAAACCCCGCTGGTGGACGGGGCCGCCCATATTGACGGCGGCCTGGGCTTTTCGGTCGATCTGAGGCCGCGCCCCGACGGTGTGGTCGGCTATCGGGCCAAGCCCCATACCGGCGTGATCGACCTGGACCGGATCGGCGCCTATGACCGCGCCGCGTTCTGGGACGAGCTGCGCAATGACGGAGACGGGCTGATCCTGGATCCCGGCGCCTTCTATATTCTGGTCAGCCAGGAGGCCGTGACCATCCCGCCCGACTATGCCGCTGAAATGGCGCCCTATATGGCATTGATGGGGGAATTCCGGGTCCATTACGCGGGCTTCTTCGATCCCGGCTTCGGGCATGCGGATGCCGGGGGGCAAGGGTCACGCGGTGTGTTGGAGGTGCGCTGCCACGAAGCCCCCTTCCTGCTGGAACATGGGCAGCGCGTCGGGCGGCTGGTCTATGAACGGCTGCAGGCACGTCCCACACGGCTTTACGGCGCCGAGATCCGGTCGAACTATCAGGGCCAGGGCCTGAAGCTCGCCAAGCATTTCCGATAACGGAACGGGGCGCCCGGCCATCCGGGCTTTCCCATCCCCCAAAAGAAAACGGCACCCCGAAGGATGCCGTCAGATCTGTGTGAGCGGAAAATCCGATCAGGAGGCTTCGGTGATGAATTTCACCGCATCGCCGAAGGTCTGAATGGTCTCAGCCGCGTCGTCGGGGATTTCGATGCCGAATTCTTCTTCGAAGGCCATCACCAGTTCCACGGTGTCCAGGCTGTCGGCGCCCAGGTCGTCGATGAAGGACGCGGATTCGGTGATCTTGCCTTCTTCCACACCCAGGTGTTCGACAACGATCTTCTTAACGCGATCTGCGATGTCGCTCATGTCACTTCCTCTACTGTCTGTCGGGGTCTTGCCCGCTCTCTATCTACGGCCCGCATTGAGCCAACTCTCGGCCCTAGAGCCATTAACTCTGCCCCTTGGAAGGTCAACCCCACCCCCGGCAAGTTGCCGAGGCCTATAGCATATGGAGTTGGGAAGGCAAACGTTTTCGCCTTTTCGGGGTGGGTCAGATCATCGCCATGCCGCCATTGACGTGCAAAACCGTACCGGTGGTATAACCCGCCTCAGGGCTGGCCAGATACAAGACAGCGGCGGCAATCTCTGCCGCATCGCCCATCCGGCCCGCGGGAACCTGCGTCAGGATCGCGGATTTCTGGTCTTCGGTCAGCTTGTCGGTCATCGCCGTGGTGATGAATCCGGGCGCCACCGCGTTAACCGTGATGCCGCGGCTGGCGACTTCATAGGCCAGGGATTTCGACATCCCGACCAGCCCCGCTTTCGACGCCGCATAGTTGCCCTGCCCCGGGTTCCCCGTCGCGCCGACCACCGAGCTGATATTGACTATCCGGCCCCAGCGTTTCTTCATCATCCCGCGCAGCACGCCCTTGGACAGCAGGAACGCGGATTTCAGGTTCACCGCCAGCACGCTGTCCCATTCGTCTTCGGACATGCGCATGAACAGATTGTCCCGGGTGATCCCGGCATTGTTCACCAGGATATCGACGCCGCCCATTGCGTCGGCAGCGGCCTTCGGCAGCGCATTGACCGACTCCGGCTCGGACAGGTTGCAGGGCAGCACGTGGACCCGGTCGCCCAATTCCGCGGCCAGCGCCTCCAGCGGTTCCACGCGCGTCCCCGACAGGCCGACTGTGGCGCCAGCGCCGTGCAGCGCCCGGGCGATCTCGGCCCCGATTCCACCCGAAGCGCCGGTTACCAGCGCGGTCTTTCCGGTCAAGTCAAACATCGGTCTTCCTTCCTGTTGGCGCGTACGCTCAGCCCTTGCCGAGCGCCGCCTGAATGTCTTGCGGCGTCGCGATGGCGGTGCAGGCGACAGACCGCGCGATGCGGCGCACCATGCCCGACAGCGCCTTGCCCGCGCCCAGTTCCCAGATTTCGGTCACGCCCTGCGCGGCCATGTACTCCACGCTCTCGCGCCAGCGCACGGCGCCGGTGACCTGGGTCACAAGCTGCTGACGGATCGCTTTGGGATCGCTGCAGGCGGCGGCGGTCACATTGGCCACCAGCGGCACCACGGGCGCCGCGATGGTCACATCGGCAAGCGCGGCCGCCATGGCGTCAGCCGCCGGTTGCATCAGGGCGCAATGGAAGGGCGCGGACACGGGCAGCAGCACCGCACGCTTGGCGCCCTTTTCCTTGGCCAGATCCACCGCCCGGGCCACGGCGTCCTTGTGACCGGACACGACCACCTGAGCAGGATCGTTGTCGTTGGCCGCCTGGCAGACCTGCCCCTGTGCCGCGGCTTCCGCCACTTCGGTCACCGCCGCGAGGTCGAGCCCCAGAACGGCAGCCATGGCGCCTTCGCCCACCGGAACCGCCGCCTGCATCGCCTGACCGCGCAGCCGCAACAGCCGTGCGGTGTCGCCAATCGCCAGCGCACCCGCCGCCGCCAGCGCCGAATATTCTCCCAGCGAATGACCCGCCACGAACGCACCATCGGCAATCGCCACGCCTTCGGCTTCCAGCGCCTTCACCGCAGCCAGAGAGCACGCCATCAGCGCCGGCTGCGCGTTCTGGGTCAGGGTCAGGGTGTCGGCATCGCCGTTCCAGATCAGGTCCGACAGCTTTTCGCCCAACGCCGCATCGACTTCGTCGAAAACGGCTTTCGCGGCCGGATAGGCATCGGCCAGTTCCTTGCCCATGCCGACGGTCTGGGCGCCCTGCCCGGGAAATACATATGCGCGGCTCATGGATCCTCCGTCCCTCGGCGGCACGCTGCCGGTGCCTGTCTGTGGTTGCCGGTCGGGATAGCCCACGCGCAGCACGCGCGCAATGCGTCGCGGAAGGCGCGCATCGGCGCACGCTGCCTGTGCAGCAACGCCGCTTTGTGCGGCAGCGGCGATGCTCTAGGGTCCCGACAACCTGTTCGCACTGCCGGAGCACCCCGATGACCGCAACCGCCGCCCCGTTGACCAACAGCGCCTATTCCTATGGGCGCGTCGCCAAGATCTTCCACTGGCTGACCGCCCTGCTGATTCTGACGGCCCTGCCCCTGGGCCTGATCGCCAATGACTGGGCCTATGACAGCGCGTCGGCGCTGGCCACCAAGGGGCTTCTGTTCAGCCTGCACAAGACGGTGGGCATCGCCGCCTTCGGCACCGCCGTGGCGCGGATCCTGTGGGCGCTAACCCAGACCAAGCCCGGCGCGCTGCACCCCGAACGCAAGCTGGAGACCTTCCTGGCGGAACTGGTGCACTGGCTTCTCTATATCTCGCTGGTCATCGTGCCGCTGTCGGGCTGGCTGCATCATGCGGCCACCAGCGGCTTCGCCCCGATCTGGTGGCCCTTCGGCCAGACGCTGCCCTTCGTGCCGAAAAGCGAAGCAGTAGCCGCGTTCTTCAGCGGCTGGCATCTTGTGTTTACCAAGGTGCTGGGCGTCGCGGTGCTGCTGCATATCGCCGGCGCACTGAAGCACCAGATCATCGACCGCGACCTGACGCT
The DNA here is from genome assembly GCA_020425105.1 of Paracoccaceae bacterium. Taxonomy (GTDB): domain Bacteria; phylum Pseudomonadota; class Alphaproteobacteria; order Rhodobacterales; family Rhodobacteraceae; genus Meridianimarinicoccus. The sequence goes on along the minus strand of JAGQRU010000062.1, from coordinate 2,403 downwards.
GGCCCGGATGCTGCCCGGACATGTGGCCGCCGGACCCGACGCTCTGGACCATGACAAAAGCCCGTTCTGGGCCGCGCTGGTCATCTATGCGGTTGCCATGGGCGGCGGCAGCTATCTGGGTCTTGCCCATCATCAGGAAGCGCCTGCGACGGAAACCGTGGCTGCGACCCCCCTGGCGGTTCCCGCATCGGGCTGGGCCGTTCAGCAGGGCTCGCTGGGAATTTCTGTCCAGCAATTCGGATCGGTGGTCGAAGGCAGCTTCGCCGACTGGACCGCGTCCATCGCCTTCGATCCCGATGCCGCAGGGCCCGAAATGGGGACTGTGTCGGTCGAAATCGCCATCGGGTCGCTCACGCTCGGCTCCGTCACCGCCGAAGCGCTGAAACCCGAATTTTTCGCCGCCGAGGATCACCCCACCGCCACCTTCACCGGCCCCATTCTGCGCGGTGACGCGGCCGGCAGCTATGTCGCTGACGGCACGCTGACCCTGAAGGGCGCTGAAATGCCCCTGTCCCTGCCCTTCACGCTGCAACTGGATGGCGGCACCGCCCGGATGGAGGGCGCAACGGTCATCGACCGGCGCGACTTCGGCATCGGCACGACCAGCTATGGCGACGACAAAACCGTGGGCTTCACCGTAGATGTTCAGGTCGCCTTGACGGCAAACCGCAACGAGTAACGCAACATCGCGCGGCGGTCCCCGCGTCGCGGACAGAAGAAGTTGTGCCCCGCGCCCGCCCCGACCAGGCAGGTGTGGGGCAACGACATTACAGGGGAACCTCCCGATCAAGATCTGGACACGTGCGGGCCGCAGTTGCGGCGCCGGCAGCTAAGCGCAGGTGTGTCCGATGCCGCCGCGCTACGGGCCGTCGCAGCGGGCGGGAGCCCATCGCCAGCATTGGCGCAAGCCGTCTTTGTCAGAACGGCGATTTCAAGATCGGGGATCTGTTCGGGCTCAGCATCAACGACGCCAGGGATGAAGCCGTGACAGGGGCTGGCGCTGCCGGGCCAATCCAGCACCCGCTATCGTCATTCGAGCGCCGCGACGCTGCCGCTTGAGTTTCGCGCAGAGCTGACGGTTCAGGCACGCCCGGTGGCGGCGGTCCCGCTGCCTGCGACGGGCATCGCTCTGTTGACAGGATGTAACGCGGCAGCCGCTGCTCGGTGGCAGGGTCTGCGGACAGCGGCCCCCGCCCGCCGGCATGACCATCGCTAAAAGCAAAAAGGCCGCTCCCGGCACCGGGAGCGGCCATGACCGCGATATGCGTTCAGGGATCAGCTATCGGATTCGTCGGCTTGCATCGCTTCGATCGAAATCGACACCTGAACTTCGTCCGACACATAGGGGGCGAACATGTCGACGCCGAAATCGCTGCGCTTCAGCGTGGCGGTGGCGTCAAACCCGGCCCAGGGTTTCTGCGCCATCGGATGCTGACCCAACTGGTTCAGATGCGCGTCCAGAACCACCGATTTGGTGATGCCGTTCAGCGTCAGATCGCCGGTGATCAGCGCGGTATCTTCGCCCGTGACCTCGATCCCGGTGGAGGTGAAGCTGACCAGTTCGGCGTCGTCGGCACCGAAGAAGTCGGCCGACATGAAATGCTCTTCGCGCGGCGCCCAGCCGGTGATCATGGACGTCACCGGCAGCGACACGTTCACCGACGACGCGGCGGGGTTTTCGGCGTCAAAAACGATCTCGCCTTCAAAGCCCGAGAACATGCCGTGCGTGGTCGAGAAACCCAGATGGTTATAGCTGAACAGGATCTGGCTGTGGCTGGGGTCCAGAACGTATTTGTCTGCGGCCAGCGCGCCGGTGGCGGTGGCAAGGCTCAGGGCAGCAGCCAGAAGGGTCGTTTTCATGTGGTGATCTCCAAGGTTGGACAAGTGTGTTTCGATGTGCGGAATGTAGTTGCTGCGCCCGCGAAATCCATTCGGTATGGACACACCTGTCCTGTTCATCCATGCACAGCCGAAGCCGCGTTACCGAGCGAGCCGCACAATCGCGCCTCCCGCCGCGACGGAACCCGCCCGGCTCGGGCCCGACGGGCATTCACGCTTGCCCTGCGAGGCGGGATCTGTATAAGGGCGCATCCTTCGCAAAGACTGATGACCGGCGTGGCCTCTCGTGGAGCGGGCGAAGGAAATGACCGCTGCTTTGAAACACGCCTAGAACAGAACTGGAGCACACATGCCGCTTTATGAGCATGTCTTCATCTCTCGGCAGGATCTGTCGAACAGCCAGGCCGAAGGTCTGGTGGAACACTTCAGCACGGTACTCGCGGACAACGGCGGCAAGCTGGTCGAAAGCGAATACTGGGGCGTGAAGACCATGGCCTACAAGATCAACAAGAACCGCAAGGGCTACTATGCCTTCCTGCGTTCGGACGCACCGGCGCCGGCGGT
>JAGQRU010000061.1 GCA_020425105.1 Paracoccaceae bacterium | reverse complement strand
CGGGCTGACCGAAGCGCTGGCGCTGCGCGATGCCGCGCGGCAGGCCGGGTTCGGCATCATGGTCGGGTGCATGGTCGGGTCGTCGCTGGCCATGGCTCCGGCGGTGCTGGTTGCCCAGGGGGCGATGGTGACGGATCTGGACGGCCCGCTTCTGTTGGCGGAAGACCGCGCCTGCCCGCTCGACTACGACGAACGCGGGGTCCATCCGCCGGATGCAGCGCTTTGGGGCTGATCCTATCTGTCGCGGCGATTGTTCTGGCGGTGACAGCCGGATCGCGGCAAGGTCAGGGGTGACATCCGGGAGGGGATTGCCATGACCGAAACAGACGCTCCGCAAGGGGATCTGACCCTGCGCACGCTGGCCATGCCGCGCGACGTGAATGTCAACGGCGACATTTTCGGTGGCTGGGTCCTGAGCCAGATGGACATCGCCGCCGGCATCGTTGCCGGTGCCCGTGCCCGGGGGCGTGTCGCCACCGTGGCCATCGACGCGATGAAATTTATCCGCCCCGTGCATGTCGGGGACGTGCTGTGCATCTATGCCCGGGTGGACAGGGTCGGCCGGACCTCCATGGCCATCGCTCTGGAGGCCTGGGTCTTGCGCAATCGCCACGGCGCACGGGAAAAAGTGACCGAAGCCACATTCACCTTCGTGGCCATCGACGAGGACAAGCGCCCGCGCGAGGTTCCGCCCCAGCCCTGATCGCCGGGAGCTAGATCAGCGCCCAGTCGCGGAAGATGACGGGCTTCGGCGCGGGTTTGGGCGCCGGACGATTGGGATCCGGTGTGTTTGGGGTCTTTGAAGTGCTCATTGGCTGCTCCGTTTCTTGAGCGCCGGGGGACCCTGGGTCGGGACGTGCAGGACGTGCCTGATCTGTTCTGCACGCCGGGTCGCATGACACCGACGCCTGCGACCAGCCTGGCACAGAAAACTTAATAAAAGGATTCACGTGTTTTAACCGTTCGTTACGTTCGGTGAGACATCCATGAGGCGAGTGCTGTCGCCGGACGGCCCGAACGGGCCGTCAGAAACTCTGCAGCGCGCGCACGTCGAAGCCCTGTTCGCCGCGCACCTTCATCGCCAGCGCGGCGGCGTGGCTCGCTGCCAGCGTGGTGAAATAGGGCACCCGGTCCATCAGCGCTGCGGTGCGCAAGGACCGGCTGTCTTCGACCGCCTGCGCGCCTTCGGTGGAGTTCATCACCAGCGCCACCTTGCCGTCCTTGATCAGATCGACGGCGTTGGGGCGGCCTTCATAGACCTTGTTGACGATGCCGGATTCGATCCCTGCCGTGGCCAGATACGACGCCGTCCCGCGGGTGGCGAGAATCTCGAAGCCGCACTCGACCAGCGCCTGCGCGGTTTCCAGAAGCTGCGGGGTCTTGTCGCTTTCCTTGATCGACAGGAACACGGTGCCGCCATTGGGCAGCGTCGTGCCCGCGCCGAGCTGGGCTTTCAGGAACGCCATGTGGAAATCGGGATCGCTGCCCATGACTTCGCCGGTCGAGCGCATTTCCGGGCCCAGCAGCGTGTCGACGCCCTGGAACCGGGCGAAGGGCAGAACGGCCTCTTTCACTGCGAACCGGTCGGCGGGCATGGCGGGAATGTCGAAGCCCGACAGGCTTTCCCCGGCCATCAGCCGCGCGGCGATCGACGCAATGGGCGCGCCCACGGCCTTGGCCACGAACGGCACGGTGCGCGAGGCGCGGGGGTTGACCTCGATCAGATAGATCACGCCGTCCTTGACCGCGTATTGCACGTTCATCAGCCCGACCACGCCCAGCCGCAGGGCCAGCGCATGGGTCTGGCGCTCCAGTTCGGCCATGATGTCGGGGGTCAGGGAATAGGGGGGCAGCGAACAGGCGCTGTCGCCGGAATGCACGCCCGCCTCTTCGATATGCTGCATGATGCCCGCCACATGCACGTTGGTCCCGTCGCAGAGCGCGTCCACGTCGATTTCCACCGCGCCCGCCAGATAGCCGTCCAGCAGGACCGGGCTGTCGCCGGACACCACCACCGCTTCGGCGATGTAGCGTTCAAGCTGGGCCATGTCGCGGACGATCTCCATCGCGCGGCCGCCCAGCACGTAAGACGGGCGGATGACCAGCGGGAAGCCGATGTCTTCGGCGATGGCGAGCGCCTGTTCGCCGGTGGAGGCGATGCCGTTCTTCGGCTGGGTCAGGTTCAGTTCGGTCACCAGCGCCTGAAACCGTTCGCGGTCTTCGGCCAGGTCGATCGCGTCGGGCGTGGTGCCGAGGATCGGGATCCCCGCCGCTTCCAGAGCATTGGCGAGCTTCAGGGGCGTCTGACCGCCGAACTGGACGATGACACCGTGCAAGGTGCCGGCGTCCTGTTCCACGCGCAGGATTTCCATCACATGTTCGAACGTCAGCGGTTCGAAATACAACCGGTCCGAGGTGTCGTAATCGGTGGACACCGTTTCCGGGTTGC
>JAGQRU010000345.1 GCA_020425105.1 Paracoccaceae bacterium | reverse complement strand
GACTGGAAGGCGATCAACGCGCAGGCGCTGGTCACCGGGGCGGTGGCGGTCAACGGCGACAAGATCACGGTGAAATTCCGCCTGTTCGACGTCTTTGCCGACGGGCCGCTGGGCGAGGGGCTGCAATTCACCGGAACCGGTGCCGCATGGCGGCGGCTGGGGCACAAGGTGGCCGATCAGGTTTATTCCCGCATCACCGGCGAAGGCGGGTATTTCGACAGCCGGGTGGTGTTCGTGTCCGAAGCCGGTCCCAAGGATGCGCGCCAGAAACGGCTGGCGGTGATGGATTACGACGGCGCCAATCCCGGCTATCTGACCGGCAGCAAGGATCTGGTGCTGGCGCCGCGCATTTCGCGCGACGGGGCCGAGGTGATCTATACATCCTATGCCAGCGGGTTTCCGCGCGTCACGCGCCTGAACACCGCCACCCTGGCCACCCGCCCGCTGGAAGGCCAGCCCGAGGGCATGACCTTTTCCCCGCGCTTTTCGCCCGATGGCAGCAAGGTGCTGTTCTCGCTCTCGGTGGGCGGTAACACCGACCTTTATACGCTCGACCTGTCCGGCGGGGCCCGCCAGCGTCTGACCGACGCGCCGTCGATTGAAACCGCGCCCAGCTATTCCCCGGATGGCAGGCAGATCGTGTTCGAATCCGACCGGTCGGGCAGTCCGCAGCTTTACATCATGTCTGCAGGCGGCGGAGAGCCGCGGCGGATTTCGTTCGGGCAGGGGCGGTATGGAACGCCGGTCTGGTCGCCGCGCGGGGACATGATCGCCTTCACCAAGCAGAATAACGGCCGGTTCCATATCGGCGTCATGCGCATCGACGGCAGCGACGAACGGCTGCTGACCGCGTCGTTTCTGGATGAAGGGCCGACCTGGTCGCCCAACGGCCGCGTGGTCATGTTCACCCGCGAAACCGCGGGGGCGGGGGGCGAGCCTGCGCTCTATTCGGTCGACATCACCGGGCGGAACCTGCGCCGCGTGCCGACGCCGGGTGCTGCCTCCGATCCCGCATGGTCGCCGCTTTTGAATTAACCGGCATTTCCAACCCTTGGGCGCGCTGATAGCCTGCGCCCCAACCCCGGCCCGCATCGGCCCACAGACAGGATTGTTCCCATGGCCCGCTTTTCCCGTACCCTTCCCATCCTGGCGCTACTGGCCCTGTCGGCCTGCGCCCAGCCCTTTGGCGGGGCGGGCAGCGGCGCGAACGGGGGCGCTGGCGCTGGCGGCGCCGGGTCGCTCAACCCGTCCTCTCCGGCCTATTTCCAGCAGACGGTCGGGGACCGGGTGTTGTTCGAGGTCGATCAGGCGGTGCTGACCGATACCGCCCGGGCGACCCTGACGCAGCAGGCGCGCTGGCTGTCCACCAACGGCGCCTATACCGCGGTGATCGAAGGCCATGCCGATGAGCAGGGCACGCGCGAATACAACCTCGCCCTGGGCGCGCGCCGGGCAAGTGCTGTGCAGGAATATCTGGTGTCGCAGGGGGTCGCGCCGGGCCGTCTGCGCACCGTGACCTTTGGCAAGGAACGCCCGATCGAGGTCTGCTCCGACGAAAGCTGCTATTCGCGTAACCGCCGCGCCGTGACAGTGCTGGCAACCGGGGCGGGCGTATGATCCTGCGCGCCGCTTTTCTGGTTTCAGCCGCCATCGCGCTGCTGCTGCCCGGCCACGCGGCATGGGCCCAGGACCGGGCCGCGACCCTGGCCGACATCCGTCAGAACCTGACCGTTCTGAGCGTCGAGCTTCAGGGGCTGAAGCGCGAATTATCGACCACGGGCACCGCGATGAGCAATGGCAGCGCCACGTCGGGCGAGGGGCCGCTGGCGCGGCTCGATGCCATCGAATCCGAATTGCGGCGTCTGACGGCGACCACCGAAGAGCTGTCGCATCGGATCGACCGGGTGGTTCAGGACGGCACGAACCGTATCGGGGATCTTGAATTCCGCCTGACGGAACTGGAAGGCGGCGATCTTGGGGCCGTTGGCCAGACAGCGCCTTTGGGCGGCGAACTGCCCCTGCCCAGCACCCCGCTGCCGCCGCCCGCGCCGCAGGTGGAACTGGCTGTGGGCGAACAGGCGGATTTCGATGCCGCGGTGGCGCTGATGACCGAAGGCACGCCTGCGGATGCCCATGACGCCCTGAACCGGTTTCTGGAAACCTATCCCCGCAGCCCGCTGGCGGCGGAAGCGCATCTGTTCCGGGGCGATACGCTGAAGGCATTGGGCAACCCGTCCCAGGCCGGGCGGGCCTATCTGGAAAGCTACACGCTTGCGGAACTCAGCAATCCCGGACTGGCGGCCGAGGCGCTTTACAAGCTGGGGGACACGCTGGCCGGGCTCGATCAGGTGCATGAAGCTTGTATCACGCTGGGTCAGGTTGGCGCCGCATTCCCCGGCACGAAGGCGGCCGAACAGGCACAAAGCCGGTTGGGCGGTCTGATCTGCCCGTGACCCCCGCCGCCGCGCTGGCCGCCGCGCTGGGTGCATTGCCTGCGGGCGCACCGACGCGGCTGGGCGTGGCGGTCTCAGGGGGCAGCGATTCTCTGGCCTTGTTGGTTCTGGCCGCTGACTGGGCACGTGCGCGGGGCGCCGACCTGTATGCCGTCAGTGTCGACCATGGCCTGCGCCCGGAAGCCGCGGCCGAATGCGCGCAGGTGGCCGTCCAAGCGGCCGCGCTTGGCATTCCGCATCAGACGCTCCGTTGGCGGGACTGGGACGGGCAGGGCAACCTGCAGGCCGCGGCGCGGCGGGCGCGTCAGCGGCTGATTGCCGACTGGGCGATCGCGCGCGGCCTGCGCCATGTCGCCTTGGCCCATACGCTGGACGATCAGGCGGAAACGGTTCTGTTGCGGCTGGCGCGCGGGTCGGGGGTGGATGGGCTGTCGGCGATGGCGCCGATGCGCCGCGATCCGGCTGCCGATCTGATTTGGCTGCGCCCGCTCCTGGGCGTGCGCCGCGCGGCGCTGCGCAGCCTGCTGGCAGAGCGCGGGCTGGTCTGGAGCGACGATCCCGGCAATGCCGACAACCGTTTCGACCGGGTCAAGGCCCGCGCGGTGCTGGCCGATCCGCCGCTGCCGGGGCTCGGCCCCGAGCGCCTGGCGGAGACGGCCGAGCGCATGTCCGCCGCGCGGCTGGTGCTGGACCGCGTGGCGCGGCAGGCCGCCGACCGGCTGGCGCGCACGGCCTATGGCGCGGTTTCCTTCGATGCAGCGGGGCTGACGGGTCTGCCCGACGACACGCGCTGGCGCCTGCTGTCGGCGGCACTGCGGCTGGTGTCGGGAGACCCCTATCGCCCGCGCCTGTCAGCGCTGCGCCGCGCCGAGGAGACCGCTTTGGGCTCGGGCCGTTCGGCGACGCTGCTGGGCTGCATCCTGCAACCGGCGCGGGGCGGGCGGCTGTGGGTGCTGCGCGAACCCGCCGCGCTCCGCCCCGGTCCCGTGCCGGGGCTGTGGGACGGGCGCTGGCGCATCGACGGCCCGGCGGAAGGCGCGGTTCTGGTCGCACCGCTGGGCGAAGCCGGGCTGGCTGAAGCGGGCGACTGGCGCGCGCTTGGCGTGCCTCACAAGCTGGCGCTGGGCCTTCCGGGGATCTGGCAAAACGGCCGCCTGCGCGCCGCGCCGGTTCTGGATCCGCCGCCGCCTGCGGGTCCCGCATGGACCGCGACGGCGGTCTGGGACCCCGGCAGGTTATCTGTTACACTGATACCTGATTGAACTGGCGCGCGCGTTCCTTATCTTAGGGACAAGACTTGCGGCCCCGGACCGCAAATAAAAAGGAGACCCCCTTTGGGAAACGCTCGTAACATCGCCTTCTGGGTGGTTTTGTTTCTGCTGATACTCGCGCTGTTCAACCTGTTCAGCGGTGGCCAGTCGACCATGTCGTCGCGGTCCATCAGCTATTCCGATTTCGTGCAGGCGGTGGAAAACCACGAAGTCAGCTCGGTCACGCTGGACGGCGAAAAGGTGCTGTTCCGTGGCAATGACGGGCAGGACTATGTGACCATCGTCCCGCAGGGCACCGAGGTCACCGAACGGCTGATCGAAAACAAGGTGTCGGTCAGCGCGCGTCCGCAGGAACAGTCGGGCTTTACCACGCTGCTGATGACTTTCCTGCCGTTCCTTCTGCTGATCGGCGTCTGGATCTATTTTATGAACCGCATGCAGGGCGGCGGGCGCGGCGGGGCCATGGGCTTCGGCAAATCGCGCGCCAAGCTGCTCACCGAGCGCGAGGGCCGCGTGACCTTCGACGACGTGGCCG
>JAGQRU010000060.1 GCA_020425105.1 Paracoccaceae bacterium | reverse complement strand
TAAATGGACAAAATGCTGAAAATGCCGCACCCATCCGGACTTCACCGAAGCAGCATGGCAAGCCGGAACGTGACGGGAAGAACAAATCGCCGTGCTACAGGGAGAAAAAAATGATTTCCACCAAGACCATTCGCATACTGGCTGCAGGTGCCTTGCTTGCCGGCGCCCTGGGCGTGTCCCCGGTTCGCGCGGCTGATGGCGAAGCGTGCAACACGATCCGTTTCTCGGATGTCGGCTGGACCGACATTACCGCGACGACGGCAGTGACAACCTTTCTGCTGAAATCACTTGGCTACTCGACTGATATCAAGTTGCTGGCGGTGCCGGTTACCTACAAGTCGATGCAGGACAAGAATATAGACGTTTTCCTCGGCAACTGGATGCCTACCATGGAAGCCGATATCCGTCCCTATCTGGATGACAAGTCGGTCGACAGCATCGGCGTCAATCTCGAGGGAGCCAAATACACGCTTGCGACCAATGCCAAGGGTGCAGAACTCGGCATCAAGGATTTCGCAGACATTGCCAAGCACAAGGATGCGCTCGCAGGAAAGATTTACGGTATCGAGCCCGGCAATGATGGCAACCGCCTGATCCTTGACATGATCGAGGCCGACGCCTTTGGCCTGAGCGGCTTTCGTGTCGTCGAAAGCTCGGAACAGGGAATGCTGGCTCAGGTCCAGCGCTCTGAGCGCCGCGAACAGCCGGTGGTCTTTCTGGGCTGGGCACCGCACCCGATGAACGCCAATTTCGACCTGACCTATCTGGAAGGCGGCGATGAATGGTTCGGGCCGAACCTGGGCGGGGCCACCGTCTTTACCAATACCCGCGCGGGATATGCCGCCGAATGCCCGAATGTCGGGGCCCTGCTGGGGAACCTGAAATTCTCGCTCGCCATGGAGAACGAGATCATGGGGGCCATTCTGGACGATGGCGCCGATCCCCAGGATGCGGCAAAGTCGTGGATGGCAGCCAATGCGGACACGGTATTGGGTTGGCTCGATGGCGTGACAACCCTTGGTGGGGGCGATGCCAAGGAAGCGGTAAGCGCAGCGCTGCACAACTGATCTGCACCCCGACCGGGCCCGGCGTGTAACAGCGACAGGAGACATGCAGAATGCACTGTAAGATCGTGAACCGCCGAGGCCATGGACTACATATCTATGTTTGCAGCCGTGTCGGTGCCAAAGAAGAAGAAGTTCTGCGCATTCGGGGATGCGAATTCGTCTCCTCCCACAATATCTTCGGCACGGCCTTCGGGCCGAAGGACACAGTCTATTATCCCCAATCCGGAACCTATCTGAAGGATTTCGGCTTCCATCACGGCCAAACCGCCCAATACGATCTGCCCGACAAAGGCGCGCTTTTGTGGCTTCGAAACGCGGCGCTTGTCGGCCCGTGGTTCCTGACGGATAGACATGCGAACCCTTGGTACGCGCCCTACCGGACCCGCGAATCCCGGCTCGTGATCTTGCCCGGCCTGAACGATTCCAACATGCTTCTGGGCCTCGACGGGCTACTGACGAAGATCGAAGGTCAGCTGGCCGGCAAGATCCGGCCAAATCTTCACACCTCCGGCGAAAGCGACCCGATTGTCGATAACGGTGTCGGCTTTGTGAATTATATGGCGATCTCACTGCTGGCGGCCATCGTGACGGCGGGCACCGCCTTCGGTCCGGTCGGCGGGGCCGCCTCCGGCGCGCTCATGTTCCTGGTCGCAGCGGTGACAGGCGACGGCCAGCCGCAAAGCACGCGGCGGGACAGCATTGACATGAACGCGATGGCGGAGCGCTTCCAGAGACTGCTGGACGACATTAAGGCGCGCGACGCGGCCACAACCATCTGCGCGGCGCAGCAGAAGGTGGAGTACTACGGCGACCATTTCACCCAGTTGCTGTTGCGCACTGCGAATTTCAGTGATGTGGAACGAGACCTTTACTACGATTGGGCCTATCGCTCCATTCCCGACACCAAGATCAGCGACCTGACGACGCTGCGCGCCAAGATTGCGACGCAGATGCAAACCTTCGCGCCAAGCGCCACCGATTCTGGAGAGTATTACAAATTCGCCGAGGATGCGCTGGACACGAACACCTACGGAAACCTGTTCTGGGCAATGGACCACATGCTGAGGCAACCGGATGTCCGGCGCTTTGCGCTGCCTGAATTCATGTTGGGAGCCGGTCTTTACGCGGTGCTGGCTCCGGCGAAGATCGCCAGCGATGCGGCCGATGGCGTGTCCATCACTCCGGCCACCTATCACGCAGTCGCCGACAAGCTCGCCGCCTACGAGGACGCGGTGAAAGCGACCGTTGACGACACCATCAAAGACATGCACGGCGTAATCGATAGCAACCATTTGGCCAAGATCCCCGAGCGGATCGAAATCCTGCGGTTCTTCAGCGACCGCCTGTTCGATGATCCCGACGCGATGCGGGATCCGAAGCTGACGGTGGACATCCCCAATGAGCAGGACAGTTTTGGCTCCCACTATCCGCAGTATTGGAACAGCGAAAATTTCGGCCGCGAAATCGGACCTGTTCTGGGCGCTTTCCTGACAGCTGCGGACGGCTGCGTCGCAACCTTCAGGCGCGCGGCGCAGGCGCTTGAAACCTCGCCATAACCGGCGCCTCACCCGACCGGCAACCGCGACATCAGAAGACGAAAGAGGATCCCTGTGAACTGGCTCACCGACAACAAGATCCCGATTGGCGACTGGGCCGAAGCGGTGTTCGACTGGCTGCAGATCAATGGTGAATGGGCCTTTGATGGCCTGGCGGATGCGATGGAATGGCTGATCGACGCCATATTGTGGCTTCTGCAAACTCCGCACCCGCTGATCGTCGTGGCGGTCTTCGCCGCCCTGGCCTGGGCCCTGCAGCGCAGCCTGAAGATCGCGGCCTTCGTGGTGCTGGGGTTTCTGTTCATCCTCAACCAAGGATATTGGGAGGAAACGACAGAAAGCCTGACCCTGGTGCTGTCGGCCTGTGTGGTCTGCATGGGCGTCGGCGTCCCCATCGGCATCGCCACGGCGCATCGGCCACGGCTGTTTCAGGCCATGCGGCCGGTGCTGGACCTGATGCAGACCTTGCCAACCTTCGTCTATCTGATCCCCGCGATCGTGTTTTTCGGCATCGGCATGGTGCCCGGTCTGATCGCCACGGTGATCTTCGTGCTGCCCGCGCCGATCCGGCTGACCCATCTTGGGGTCGTGTCCACCCCGAAGCCGCTGCTGGAGGCCGCGCAGGCCTTTGGCGCCACCCCGCGCCAAACCCTGTGGAAGGTTGAACTGCCCTATGCGCTGCCGCAGATCATGGCTGGTCTGAACCAGACCATCATGCTGTCGCTGTCCATGGTGGTCATCGCGGCGCTGGTCGGCGCCGACGGGCTGGGGGTGCCGGTGGTCCGCGCGCTTAATCAGGTGAATACCGGGCTGGGCTTCGAAAGCGGCTTCATCATCGTGGTGGTCGCGATCCTTCTGGACCGGATGCTTCGGGTAGGTGCGAAATGACCGTGGCCGTTGAATTCGATGCGGTGAACATCGTGTTCGGCGAAGCGCCGGCAACGGCGCTGGCGCCGATGGATGCCGGCAAAAGCCGCGCAGAGGTTCAGGAGGCGACCGGGCAGGTTCTGGGCGTGCACAACGCGACGCTCAGCGTGGCTGAAGGGGAAATCCTGGTGCTCATGGGCCTTTCGGGTTCCGGCAAGTCCACCTTGCTGCGGGCGGTCAATGGGCTGAACCCCGTGGTCCGGGGCGAGGTCCGGGTGAATGACGGCAGCGCCATGGTCAGCGTCACCCATGCCAATGCGCGCACCTTGCGGCGCATCCGGCAGCACCGGGTGGCCATGGTGTTTCAGCAATTCGGCCTGCTGCCCT
>JAGQRU010000344.1:2153-2426 GCA_020425105.1 Paracoccaceae bacterium | reverse complement strand
TGAACGACCGCGCGCTGCGCGATGTGGTGACGGCTCTGGGCGGTGTGGCCAACGGGTTTCCGCGCCAGACCGGGTTCGATATCACCGTCGCGTCCGAGGTAATGGCGATCCTGTGCCTGGCTTCGGATCTTGAGGACCTGCAGCGGCGGCTTGGCGACATCATCGTCGCCTATCGCCGGGACCGCAGCCCGATCACCTGCCGCGACCTGAAGGCCGACGGGGCGATGACGGTGCTGTTGCAGCAGGCGATGCAGCCGAACCTGGTGCAGACGC
>JAGQRU010000344.1:0-2099 GCA_020425105.1 Paracoccaceae bacterium | reverse complement strand
CCCATGGCTGCAATTCGGTGATCGCCACCACAACGGCGCTGAAACTGGCCGATTACGTGGTGACCGAAGCGGGGTTCGGCGCCGATCTGGGGGCCGAGAAATTCATGAACATCAAATGCCGGAAGGCGGGGCTGGCGCCGGATTGCGCGGTGCTGGTGGCCACGATCCGCGCGCTGAAGATGAATGGCGGGCTGGCGAAAGAGGATCTGGCAGGCGAAAATATCGCTGCCGTGCATGCGGGATGCGCCAATCTGGGCCGGCATCTGGGCAACCTGAAATCCTTCGGCGTTCCGGTGGTGGTGGCGATCAACCATTTCGCCGGCGATACGGACGCCGAAATCGCGGCGGTCCAGGACTATGTCCGCAACCACGGCACGGAGGCGGTCCTGTGCCGCCACTGGGCCGAGGGATCGCGCGGCATCACCGATCTGGCGCGCCATGTCGCGGCCATCGCCGATAGCGGCATGTCGCAATTCGCGCCGCTTTACGACGACGATCTGGGGCTTTTCGCCAAGATCGAAACCATCGCCAAGCGGATCTATTCCGCGGACGAGGTGTTGGCGGACAAGACAATCCGCCGCCAGCTTCATGCCTGGGAGGATGCCGGGTTCGGCGATCTGCCGATCTGCATGGCCAAGACCCAGTACAGCTTTTCGTCGGATCCCAACCTGCGCGGCGCGCCGACCGGTCATTCCCTGCCGGTGCGCGAGGTGCGTCTGGCAGCGGGGGCGGGGTTTGTCGTGGCCATCTGCGGAGAGATCATGACCATGCCCGGCCTGCCCAGGGTGCCAAGCGCCGAAGCCATCGGGCTCAATGACGCAGGTCAGATAGAGGGCCTGTTCTAGCCGCACTGCCCGGTGGCACCCTGCCGCAGGGCGCGCTAGAACCGCGCCACAGATAGCTTCGGAGCCCGCCCATGACCGATCCCGCCCAGTGCCGCGACATGACCGACCTGCGTCAGCTGATAGACGGGCTGGATCGCGATCTGGTGCGGCTTCTGGCGCTGCGCCAGCGGTGCATCGATCGGGCAGCGGAACTGAAGCGGCACGAAGACCTGCCCGCCCGGATTCCGGCCCGTGTCGAAGAGGTGGTGGCCAATATCCGCAGCGCGGCGCGCGCCGAAGGGGCCGATGCGGATTTGCTGGAAACCTTGTGGCGCCAGCTGATCGACTGGTCTATCGCCCGCGAGGATATGCAATTGCGGGCGCCGGAGTGACCACGCGGCGATGCTTGGGCAACGGCCCATTGTGAAGGAAGACACGGATGACGGCAAAGATCATTGACGGTGCGGCGTTTTCAGCGCGGGTTCTGGCGCGGGTTGCCGATCACGTCGCGCGGCTGGGGGCCGATCACGGGCTGATCCCGGGGCTTGCGGTGGTGCTGGTCGGCGCCGATCCTGCGTCCGAGGTCTATGTCCGCTCCAAAGGGCGGCGCACGGTCGAAGCAGGCATGCGGTCCTTCGAACACAAGCTGCCCGCGGACACCGATCAGGCCGCATTGATGGGGCTGATCGCGCGGCTGAACGCCGACCCGGCGGTGCATGGCATTCTGGTGCAGTTGCCGTTGCCGGACCATCTGGATGCGTCCGCGGTGATCAACGCCATCGACCCGGCCAAGGATGTGGACGGGTTTCATGTCTCGAATGTCGGGCTTTTGGGGACGGGGCAGAAGGCGCTCGTGCCCTGCACGCCTTTGGGCTGCCTGATGCTGCTGCGCGACACCCTGGGCGATCTGGCGGGGCTGGA
This sequence comes from Paracoccaceae bacterium, assembly GCA_020425105.1. Lineage (GTDB taxonomy): Bacteria > Pseudomonadota > Alphaproteobacteria > Rhodobacterales > Rhodobacteraceae > Meridianimarinicoccus. Next base: position 354 of record JAGQRU010000344.1, on the reverse strand, counting down.
GGCGGTGGTGATCGGCCGGTCCAATATCGTCGGCAAGCCCATGGCGCAGCTTCTTCTGGGCCAAAGCTGTACGGTGACGCTGGCCCATTCGCGCACCCGGGATCTTCCGGCGGTGGTGCGCCGGGCCGATATCGTCGTGGCCGCGGTGGGGCGTCCGCAGATGGTGACCGGCGACTGGCTCAAACCCGGCGCCACGGTGATCGATGTGGGCATCAACCGCCTTCCGGCGCCGGAAAAGGGCCCGGGAAAGACCCGTCTGGTCGGCGATTGCGACTTTGCCGGTTGCGCCGATGTGGCGGGCGCCATCACCCCTGTGCCCGGCGGGGTGGGGCCGATGACCATCGCCTGCCTGCT
>JAGQRU010000343.1 GCA_020425105.1 Paracoccaceae bacterium | reverse complement strand
CGCTTCTGGCGTTCAACATCTGGCTGGCGGGCGGCCGCGCGCGGCGCTGGCAAGCCGGACGTTCCGCGGATGTGGCGCAGGTGGACGGCGTGCTGGTGGGCGGCGGCGACGATATTTCGCCCGCGCTTTATGGCGGTGATCTGGTGACCGCCGCGCGGCTCGATCCCCGCCGGGATGCGTTCGAACTCGGTCTGGTCCGTGCCGCCTGGGCACAGAATACGCCGATCCTTGGCATTTGCCGTGGGGCGCAGATGATGAATGTCGCGCTTGGCGGCAATCTTTTGCAGGATGCGTTCGGGGTTTTCCGCGACAGCCGCCATGTGAAAACGATCCTGCCGCGCAAGACGGTCCACACGGTGCCGGGAACACGGCTGGCGGCGAAATTCGCCGGCGCGCGGCTGCGCGTCAACGCGCTGCATTCTCAGGCCGTGGACCGGCTTGGCGACGGTCTGGTCGTCGCGGCGCGCGATGGCGGTGGCATGATCCAGGCGATCGAACGGGTGCGCGACCCGTTTGCCCTGGGCGTGCAATGGCATCCGGAACACCTGTTCTATCTGCGCAGCCAGCGCCGGATTTTCCGCGCATTCGTGGCCGCCGCGCGCGCGGCTGCGCAGGCGCGGGGGCAGCTTTCTGCAGTGGATGACGACCTGGATCTGGGCGGCGCCCGGGTCTGAGACCGCCGATTTTCTTTCGCGAATATAGGAACATAGGATGCCACCGGGCGTTGTTTTGGTGCAACCTAGCAACACGGAAGGTGACCTATGAATTGGGATATCGTGAAAGGCAATTGGAACCAGTGGAAGGGCAAGGTCCAGCAGGAATGGGGCAAGCTCACCAATGACGATCTGATGCGCGCCGATGGCGACCGGGAGGAGCTGAAAGGCATTCTTCAGGAACGCTATGGCCACACCAAGGAGGAAGTCGAACGTCAGCTTGATGCCTGGCTTTCAAAATCGGACTGATCTGCTGACACGTTAATCTTGTGCCATGTTCATGCCCCATCCGCGTCCGTCGCGGGTGGGGCATTGTCGTTCGCACCGCTGCTGGCGCAGGGTCCATCGGGCAGCATGCAGAAGTCGACAGGTCAAAAAAACCGGAGCTCTCACGAGGGCGAGAGCTCCGGCACGGGGTGGTGCGCCGCCCCGGGGTGGGGCTGCGCACGCGACCCGCGTCTGTCAGGCCGGGCGGTCCTTGGTTGTGCCACTGCTGCGACCGGCGGCGCCATAGGCGGCTTTGGCGGCCCCCGCGATTTTTGTCACCGCGTCCGGCACCGAGGTCGTCACCCTGCCGTCGGGATCAAGGGCATCTGCCGCGGCCTTCTTGGCGATGGATTCCCCGGCTTCGGCCGCCGCGCGGACGGCCAGCATCGCCTTGCGTTTCTCCTCCTGAAAAAGCGCTGCCGCCTGCGTGGTCAGCTGGTCGTAAAGCGCGCGCTGGCGCTGGATCTCTTCCCGGCCGCGCGGCAGAAGGCTGGCCACCGCAGCGCCCACCGCCACCGCGCCCAGCCCGAACACAATCGGGTTGCGGTCAAAGGCGGCACGTGTGTTGCGCAGCGCGGTGCGGGAGGCGGCTTCAAGATCCTTGCGCGCCTCATAAGCCTGCACCCGTGCGGCCAGAACCCGGTCCCGCGCCTCGGCGCCCAGCGTCTCCAGACCTTCGCTGAGTTGCGCGCGCAGGGAGGAGGGCGCCGCATCGGTCGCGGTCTGAATCGGGGTGCCGGGTTGCGGTGCAGGGCTGTTGCGGACCTGCGTTTCCACCGATGCCATGGGCAGCGGCCGAAGGGGTGCGGTCAGAACCTTGGGCGTCCCGGTCGCGTCGGACGTGCGGTCCTTGTCGTGGGTCATGGCGCGGGCGACCCCGAAGGCCAGCAGGGCCAGGCCGGCGCCGCCCGCGGCCATGGCCATTGGGTTGTCCCGCGCGGTGCAATGGATCTTGGCGCTGGCCGATTGGCCGAAGTCGCGCAGGTTGTCGCCGGTTGTGCCAAGCAGCGCGTCGAGCGACGCCCGGTCGGCGATCTGGTTCAATGTCCCCGCCAGCGCCGCACGCTGCCGTGCAATGTCGCGTTCAATCTCGTCGGGAAGTTGGGTGTCATTGGGCATCAGAGTGCCTCCTTTAAGGTCAGCCCATCCTTGCGGATGTTGCGAAGGGTGCGTTTGGGGGCCAGCCGGCTGGCGCGCAGCAGCGCCAGACCGCGCAGCAGCAGCACCAACGCCAGCAGCATCAGCCCGCCGCCGACGCAGAGCGTCGCCTGGATCGGCGTCAGCCCCAGTTCGGTCAACGCCGCCACCATCGCCGGTGTCAGCGCTTCCAGCGCGGTCAGTGCCAGGATCGCACCGCCGCCGATCAGACCGATGGCCAGCGTCACCTGACGCAAGGATCGGTCGATTTCAGCCTGTGCCAGATCCATCTCGCGGCGGAACAGGCGCGCGCCTTGCGCGATGGCCTGACCGATCAGATCGCCGGTCCCGGGACGCGCGGCGGAAGAGGTGTTCGGATCAGCCATCGGACCGCTCCGCTTGGTCCGGGGAAGTCTCGGTGCAGGCCGCCAGAGGCCCGGAGGCTTCGGGCGCCAGACGGGTGGCGGAAAAGCCCGCCACCGCGGCAAGCGTCATGAAACTGAGCGGGTTGCGCCGGCCATAGGCGGCAAGATCCCGCGCCAGATCGCCCGGCTGGACCTGTTGCAGGTCGCGCCCCAATTCCGTCAGGACCCGCCCCAGAAAAGCCGTCGCCGCCTGGCCGCGGTCTTCGGCGGCCTTGCGCAGTTCGGCCGCGATCGGGCCGGTGTCGTCGGGTGTCTGCGAAGGGAAGGCGGTCATGGATGTTCTCCTGATCTGGGCCGCGTGGCAAAATGGTGCGGGCCGGAAAATACCGGCCCGCCGGGCAGCACGCGCTTATGGGGAAGTGCGCGCCGCCCGTTCCGGGGTGCCGGATCAGCCGTGGTATTCGGGGCTTTCCAGCAGCGTTTTTTCGGTGGCGTCCAGATAGACGCGCAGATCGTCGCCGGCGTCTTCCTTCTGGATCGTCAGGGCGTCGAAATTCACCGCCACCGGCTTTTCGCCGAAGCCCAGCAGGCCGCCGACATGGATCACCGCCTCGGTGATCTGGCCATCGTCGCCCAGCAGAAGCTCGTCCACCTCGCCGATCCATTCGTCATTGGCGTCATAGACCCGAGCGCCGGTCAGCGCTTCGGTGGTCAGGTCTTCGGCTTCGGCCGCAGAATACCCGTCGCGGGTGATTTCGGGCGCCACGAACAGGCCGTTGACGGAGTTCTTGAGCGCTTCACCTGCGGCCACGGTGCTGTCGGCTGCATCCTGAGCGGCCTCTTTCGCCGCCTCGGTCAGCGTCCGGGGCTTTGCCACGTCGGCCGGGGCAGCGTCGGCTTGCGTGGCCTCCGCTACGGTCAGGACCGGTGCGGCTTCCAGCATTTCCTGCGAAGCGGTGAAGACGACGAAGTAATCGTCAGGCTCAGGCCCGTCCGGCACCAGCTTCAGCTTGTCCATGGACACCGCCACCTGCTTTTCGCCCATGCCCAGGAAACCGCCCACATCCACCAGGATCGCTTCGATACCGCCGTCCTTGGACATCAGCATGTCGTGGATTTCGCCCACATCGTCCCAGTCGGTCGCGGTCCCGTCCCAAGAGGCCCAGGTTTCATCCGCCGACACGTCGCGGTCGGCAACATAGACACGGGCGCCGATGAAGCGTGAGGCATGAATTTCAGCGCCGGAAGGGGTGTAGGTGAACCCGGCGCCCGGGGTTTCGTCGGCGGCCAGCGGCGCGGCGAAAACGAGCGAAAGGGCGGTCGAAGCAGCAAGCAGAGTGCGCATGAATTCTCCTGTAAGGTTGCGATCATCGTTTGTGCGATCACAAAAACAACCAGCGTTTGCAGCAGGTTGTTCCGAGAATCCGTGAATTATATTTTTGCGACGGGGCGGAACCGCCCACCGGTTTCGTGCGTTGCAGCAGGTCGTGCCGGGCGGCGGGGTCAGACCACTTTGTCAGGGAACCCGGGCACATCCAGCGAAAAGTCGCGGTTTCGGCCCCAGGGATAGGGCAGCACAAACCCCTGCCGGTCCCGCGGGGCGCGCCGCGCATTGTCCAGCGCCAGTTGCCGCCAGCGGGCGGCGGTCTGAAACTCTGCGCGTTCGGGCGCGAACAGATCCGGTCCGATCCAGTGCGTCATGCAGCGGTCGCTGAGCCGCGCGGCGTCTTCGGCGCAGGTCAGCGCGACGCCGGCTTCGGTGTCCCAGCTCAGGCTGCGGCCATTGAGATTGGCCGACGACACGATGGCGGTGCGGCGGTCGAAGACCGCCAGCTTCGCATGCACATAGATGATCGGCGCACCCAGCAGCACATCGCGTTCGCCCTGGTCGCGGACCGCGCGCGGCTGCGCCGGGGCGCCGACGAAGAGCCGGGGGCCGAAGGCGTCGCGCAGCAGGTCCAGACAGCGGATCTGCAGCGCTTCGCCATGGCGCATTTCCAGGCCGCCCGCGCTGCTGAAGGCGACCTCTTCGGGGGCCGCGGGCAGGATCAGGATCGCATTCAGCTTCGGTTCCTGACGCCCCTGCAGAGCCAGCGCCTGGGCCAGCGGCAGGTCGCGGAAAAACTGCGTTTCGATATAGAGCGTGCCGGTCGCGGTGCGCAGGTGGCGCAGATGCGCCTCGCGCAGATCATCGACGGCGTTGCGCGGCCCGATGAAGGGCAACGGGATGCGCCGTGCCGTGGACAGGGTGCGCAACAGCTCGCGCGGCTGAAATGGCGGCAGCTTGCCCGCCGCTTCGTGACAGAAACGCTGCAGATGCTGACGGGCTTCCAGCGCGACCGGGCCGTCCAGGATCAGTTGCACATCGTGCCAGGTTTCGTCGGCGGGGCGGTCATGACCGGGGGTGTCGAAGCGGCGGTCATTCAGATCGAGCCCGCCGATATAGACGCAGGCCCCGTCGAAGACCGCCAGCTTCTGATGGTGCGTCGCGGGCAGGACCTGCGGGATCGAAAACCGCTTGGGGCGCAGGGTGCCGTCGGATCCGGCGGTCAGGCTGCGCACGAGACCGGGCATGTCGCGCAAGGCCGCGTCGCGCTCTGCCGGGGGCAGGGCATTGAGCATGTCGCATTGGCGCCGCAGATGCTTGCGGATCACCGGCAGCAGCAGGATCCGCGGCAAAAGCCCCATGCGCGCCGGGTGCGGCGCCGGCTCGACGGTCAGCGTGCCGGCGGTTTCGGGAAGGCTGGCCCCCAGGTCACGTAACAGCCGCGCGCTGCGGGTGGTCAACCGGTGCAGTTCGGGCCGGGCAATGGCATCGAAATCGGCCAGGATCAGGTGGATATCGACGCCGCGCCCCAGAACATGACGCAGCAGGTCCAGCCATGTGTCGCCCAAGGCCCGCGCCGCCGGGCTGTACAGGCGGGTTTCGGGATCGAAAATTCTGAACGACGCATGGATATCCCGCTTTGCGGACAGGAATTCTTCCTCCAGCGCCGGATAGGCTTCTGCCGCAGTCAGACAGATCTGCCGCAGCCGTGTGGGCCCGGCGGGATCGCGCAGGGGAGGGGCCGCAAAAGTCATCAGCGACTCTTTCATCGAACCGGCGCAGAGGTGCCTTCGGGCTAGCCTGCCAGTTTCCGGTCCGTGCCGGAACTGGCGAAATCGTCAAAGCTCGCCAGTTGCGTTTCGGCCCAATGGGCGACACCGAACTTTGCCACGGCGGCGCGCAGGTTTTTCATCCGGCGGCGGCGGTCTTCTTCCGGCATGTCGAGCGCATGCAGCAGCGCGGTGTCCATGGCCCGGTGCGAAAACGGATTGGTCAGCACGGCGTCCGACAAGACCACGGCGGCGCCGGCGAATTCCGACAGGACCAGCACGCCATCGCCATCGGTGCGCGCGGCGACGAATTCCTCGCAGACCAGGTTCATGCCATCCGCCAGCGGCGTGATCCAGGCCACATCCGCCGCCCGGTAATACGCCACCAGTTCGGCAAACGGCACCGGCGTGGAAATCAGCGACACCGGTTGCCAGTCGAAGCTGCCATAGGTGCCGCTGATACGGCCAGCCAGCGCTTCGATTTCGCCTTGCACCTGTTCATAGGCGGCCATGGAACTGTTCGCCATCACCGACACATGCATCAGCCGGACCTTGCCGTGCAGTTCCGGATGGGCGGCCAGCAGCCGTTCATAGGATTGCAGCAATTCGGCGCCGCCCTTGGTGTAATCGGTCCGGCTGACCGACAGGAGCAACCGGCAATCGCCCAGAGTTTCGCGGATCTCGGCCACCGTGCGGGCGGTGTCGTCGGATTTCGCCAGTGCTTCGATATAGTTGACATCCACCCCGACCGGCGCACAGGCCACCGTGATGTCGTGCCCGTGATAGGACAGCCGCACCGGGACGCGCCGGTCGTTCAGCGCGGCGCCGCTGCTCATCATCTCTTCGCTCACCAGGCGCTGTTCGACCACGTCCACATCCAGCAGCGACTGCGCCGCGCCGACGAAATTCGCGCCATAGCGCGGAATGTGGAAGCCCACCACGTCGCAGGCCAGCAGGCTTTCGATGATCTCCTTGCGCCAGGGCAGGACGTTGAACATGTCGGCGGATGGGAACGGCGTATGGTGGAAGAATGCTATGCGGACATTGGGCTTCAGCTGGCGCAGGTACATCGGCACGAGCCACAGGTTATAGTCGTGCACCCAAACGATGTCGCCGTCATCGGCTTCTGCGGCCGCGGCCTGCGCAAACTGCCAGTTGACTTCGCGAAACGTCGACCAGTCCACTGGCATGTAATTATAGCGTTCCTTGAACGAATGCAGGATCGGCCAGAGCGCTTCTTTCGAGGTGACGTGGTAGAAGCTTTTGACCTGTTCGGGCGTCAACTGCAGTCGGCTGACACGATAGCTGCCGATGCTGTCGGTGATGTTGACGACGCGCTCGAAGTCGTCCGTCGCGTTTTCAGTCGACGTCCAGGCCACCCACGACCCGCCGTTGCCATTACCGAAAAAGCTTTTCAGCGACGGTATGATGCCGTTCGGGCTTTTGGGTTCGCGGCGTTCGATCTTGCCGTCGACAAGCACTTCTTCATACGGTTGCCGATGGTAGACTATGATAAGCTTCGACATCAGTTGATAGCCTCCAGTTGTTCCGCGAACTTGTAGTGGCCGATGGCTTCTGCGATTCCACCGGCGCCTGGTAGCGATGCCTTGTATGCGCTCGCAATTGGACCCAGCCGTTCGATGAGTGCCGGCTCGCTGTTGCTGACGGCAACTCCGCGCAGTCCAGTTTCAAAAAGTGAGAAATCGTTGAGGGTGTCGCCGGCAACGAGGACGGTTTCGTCACCGATATCGAGATGTTGCAGCAGCCGTTTGAGCGATGGCCCTTTGGACACGTTCGGCGGCAAGACATCGAAATAGCGATTGTCGGAAATGAGTACGTCGTAGCCCTCTTGCTTAACGAGTTGCTCGGCGCGACCGTCGTATTTTTCCGGGTCGAAGTCGTAGCTGACCCGATAACGAAATGGCGTGTTCTGCAGCGTCAAACCAGGTAAGCCATCAAGGAGTGCGCGTATTGCGCTGCCTGCGTCGTTCCATAGCGAAGCAATTTCGGCTTCGAGACGAGCAAGCGGTTGCACGGTCTTGGGTGGCGTTGCGCCGTTCGATGATGGCGTTGAGATGACTTCGGCAATCGTCGTTCCAACATCGCCGACGACATAGTCGGGCCAGGGGACGGCGTCGTCATGACAGAGCTGTTCGATAAAGCGGGGATCGCGGCCGGTTACGAAGATGAGGCCAATTGAGCGCCGGTTGTTTTCAAGCCAACGATATAAGGCAGAACGTTGATCGTGGGATCCGCCTAGAAACGTCCCATCGAGATCTGTTGCCAGTATGAGGTTTTTATCTTTCATCACGAATAGGAGCGTCTTGCGTGGACGCCGAAAAACTCCTTTTGCTTTTTTGCCGAAGCGAGATCAGTCAAAGCGAATTGGCCCGATTGCGCGAAGCGTCCATGGGCCTACTCATTCGCTTATGTCATCAGTTCTTCCAGTCGCCGCGCCCCGTCGCTGCCGAGCGGATGTGGGAGCTCGATGGAGATAGCGCGAGGCTCCGCTTCAAAGGGCTGGGTCCACAATTTGCTGAAGGTTTCGGCCAGAGCCTTGTCTTCGTGGATGATGCTGTAAACAGCCGAGACAATTGGCATCGAGACGCCACGGGCCTCTGCCAGTTTTTTGATCGAGGCGGCATTGGCGATGCCCTCAACAACGACCGGTCGGCCGTCGAAGATATCTTCTCGCGCCCGGCCCTCGCCGAGCTGGACGCCGTAGCTGAAGTTGCGTGACTGTGGGTTGGAGCAGGTCAGGATCAAATCGCCGATGCCCGATAGTCCGGTCACAGTCTCACGCTGGCCTCCGAGCGCCACCGCGAGTTCCTTCATCTCGTTGAGACCACGTGTGATGAGCGCCGCACGCGTGTTCGAGGCAAATCCGGCGCCATCGATCATTCCACACAAAATGGCAAGCACGTTCTT
>JAGQRU010000059.1:3852-8662 GCA_020425105.1 Paracoccaceae bacterium | reverse complement strand
TCATCGCCGGGGCCATGCCGCCGCGCGTGATGGCCACCACCGCCCGCCAGTTGCCGTCTTCGGGGCCGTGCCCATCCAGCCGCCAGGCCAAGGCCCTGCTGTCGCGGTGGATCTGGTCCCAACTGATGTGGAACCCCTTTTCATGGGGCAGGCGATCAGACATGGCGGTGCGCTCCCTCCGGTTCCGGCTGCGTACCGGCAGGCCCGTCTGGATCTGCCGGATCCTTGCCTGATAGCCCGGGATTTTCGGAACCGGAAGGCGAAACCGCGCTTTCGCCGCCTAAAGGGCGCCGGCCACCGCGGCCAATGCGGCCTTGGCGCAGATTTCATCCTCATCCGGGGTTCCGCCGCTGACCCCGATCCCGCCCAGAAGCGCCCCGTCCGAGGTCCGGATCGGAAGCCCGCCGGCAAAGGCCACCACATCGGCCAGTTGCAGCCCGGCCACGATGGGGGCGCCGCCGTCCTTGCCATAGGAAAGCTCACCGATCACCCGCGTGGGCAGGGGGATGTTGACCACCGACCGCGCCTTGTCGACCGCGATCGCGCCGCCGCCCAACATCGCGTCATCCTGCCGCAAAAACAGCACCAGATCCGCGCCGCGATCCATGATCGCGAAGTTCAGCGGCGGCAGTTCCTCTTGCGCCTGAACGTCGATGCAGCCCTGCACCATTTGCTGTGCCAGAGCCAGATCGAGCATCGGACGGCTTTCCAGCGCACCGGCGCCGGGCGCGGCAAGCGTCATGGCCAAAGCCAGGGCAACGGGCCCGCGGCGAAGGTGAAAAAGCATGATGGTCTCCTCCCTGATCCCCGCGCATGACCGCGCGTAAGGGGGATCCTAGAGGAGGAGTTTCCATCGCTTAGCGCGACCAATGTCCTGATTGACAGAACGCCGGTCGCGCCGTCGGCGATCAGCCCTTGGTGATATCGGGTGCGTCGACCGCCTTCATCCCGACCACGTGATAGCCCGCATCCACGTGCAGAATCTCTCCGGTCGTGGCGGACCCCAGATCGGACAGAAGATAGAGCGCGGATTTGCCCACTTCTTCCTGCGTCACGGTCCGGCGCAGCGGCGCGTTGTATTCGTTCCACTTCATGATGTAGCGGAAATCGCCAATGCCGCTGGCGGCCAAGGTCTTGATCGTGCCCGCGGAAATCGCGTTGACGCGGATCCCGTCCTTGCCCAGGTCTTCGGCGAGATAGCGCACCGATGCCTCCAGCGCCGCCTTCGCGACCCCCATGACGTTGTAATGCGGCATGACCTTTTCGGCGCCGTAATAGGTCAGCGTCAGGCACGACCCGCCGTCTGTCATCAGCTTCTCGGCCCGCTGGCACACCGCCGTGAACGAATAGACAGAAATGTCCATCGACATGCGGAAGTTGTCGGGGCTGGTATCCACATAACGGCCGCGCAATTCGTTCTTGTCGGAAAAGCCGATCGCATGGACGACGAAATCCAGACGCCCCCAGACCTTTTCCAGTTCGGCAAACATCGCATCCAGCGATCCGGGTTCGGAAACGTCGCATTCCAGAACAAGGTCCGACCCAAGCTCGGCCGCCAGGGGTTCTACCCGCTTCTTCAGCGGGCCGCCCTGATAGGAAAAGGCCAATTCCGCACCATGTTCGGCACAGACCTTGGCGATGCCCCATGCAATCGACTTGTCGTTGGCAAGACCCATGATAAGTCCGCGTTTTCCATGCATGAGTTTTGTTGACATTCCAAATTCTCCGCGCACGATTGGGTTAGCGTCGTTTAGGCCAATGGTGGGCGGTCTTCAAGGCTGGGAAGAAGGCGAAAAATCGCCGAAGCGGGTTCCGGCAGGCCTTGTTGTCCGTGGGCGGCGTGTTTTGTCAGTGTGTGTGGGGGGATATAGCCGATGAATGAACGTACCGGCATTTTTTCCGGCGACGATCCATTTGAGATCGCGCGTCGCTGGCTGGATGACGCACGCGCGGTCGAAGTCAATGATCCCGATGCTGCAGCGCTGGCGACTGTGGATGCGTCCGGCATGCCGAATGTGCGCATTGTGCTGATGCGCGATATCGAACCCGGCGGGTTTATCTTCTACACCAACTACACCTCTGCAAAGGGCACGGAAATCGCCGCCACCAGCGTCGCGGCATTGGTGCTTTACTGGAAATCTCTGCACCGCCAGATCCGGGCAAGAGGAAAGGTTGAAAAGGTGTCGGTCCAGCAGTCTGACGCCTATTTCAACACACGACCGGTGCAAAGCCGGGTCGGGGCCTGGGCCTCTCAGCAATCCCAGCCCTTGGCAGATCGCGATACCCTCATGGCAGAGGTCGAACGTTTGTCAGAGGAACTGGGCGACACGCCAGCACGGCCCTGTCACTGGGGAGGGTACAGAATTGTACCGACCGAAATGGAGTTCTGGGCTGACGGTGCCTATAGGCTTCACGATCGTTTCCGTTGGACGCGGCAGGACGCGGCGGCGGATTGGACAATAAAAAGGCTCTACCCCTGATCCGTTAACTGTCTGCGCATCTGCAGCCAGGAATGTGGCAGCGGCGCAATAAGATGGTGACGTAGGGGAGCGAGCCAGAATTGATAGAAAACTGAGCGAATGCCTTTGAATGACATGAACCCAGATGAAGACGCCGAAATCCTGGTGGGACAGGTGAAATGGTTCGACCCTTCCAAAGGGTTTGGCTTTGTTGTGGCAGAGGGCGGGGGGGCCGACATTCTTCTGCATGCCAATGTGTTGCGGAATTTCGGGCAAAGCTCCGTTGCGGACGGCGCTTTGGTGGAAATCGCCGTGCATGAAACGCCGCGGGGGCGTCAAGCGGTGGAGGTGCTGCGAATCGATCCGCCTCTGGCGCCCGAAGGTGAAATCCCGCACGGGTTTCACGCCGAGGAACTGAACGAGCTTGAAGCCGGGCCGCTGGAGCCAGCGCGGGTCAAATGGTTCGACAAGGCGAAGGGATTCGGCTTTGCCAATGCCTTCGGCAAGGCGGGCGACATCTTCATTCATATCGAGGTGCTGCGCCGGTCTGGATTGGCGGATCTTCAACCCGGCGAGGCTGTGTGCGTGCGCGTCGTGGAAGGCCGCAGGGGGTTGATGGCGGTTCTGGTGACGTCGTGGGAACAGGCGCTGCTGGACGACGACTGATGCAGACCGGACTGCGTGCCGCCCTGATCCTTGGCCTGTGCCTGCATGCGCTGACGGCGCAGGCGCAGGGGACCGGGGCCTGTTCGGACCGCGTAGCCTTTCTGCGCGGCCCGTGGGGTCAAATGGCCTTTAATGTCGAAGTCGCAGACGATCCGCGCGAACGGGCGCGCGGTCTGATGTTCCGGACGGAAATGCCGCGCGATGACGGTATGCTTTTCATCTTCGAACAGCCGCAATCGGTATCGTTCTGGATGCGCAATACCCTGATCCCGCTGGACATGGTGTTTCTCAGCGCTGATGGCGTCGTGCAATCCATTCATGCCAACGCCCAGCCGCTGGATGAAAGGCCGATTTTTGGCGGCACTGACATTCTGGCGGTGCTGGAAATCAATGGCGGGCAGGCGGCGGAACTGGGTCTGACGCCCGGCAGCGAGCTTCGCCACCCCGCCTTCGATCCATCACGGGCGGCCTGGCCCTGCCCATGATTGGGGCTTTTCATTTTTTGGCGCTGCGGATAAGCAACGGCCCTGTCGGGGCGTAGCGCAGTCTGGTAGCGCGACGGTTTTGGGTACCGTAGGTCGCAAGTTCGAATCTTGCCGTCCCGACCATCTTTGCAGGACATGACTCGGATATCTGGCTCCATAGGGGCCAGCGTCTGGACGCGCGCGAAACGCTCTTGCACGCCCCGTTGGAACCTGTGAAAAGAGGCCCGCAGGATCCGCGCGCACCGCACCGCGGATCAGGCCCGAGTGGCGGAATGGTAGACGCAGGGGATTCAAAATCCCCCGCCGCAAGGCGTGCCGGTTCGAGTCCGGCCTCGGGTACCAAAGCAGTTTTCAGCCAATATTAAGGGCGCGACACCGCGCCCGGCAGCCCGCATTTGTCTGGACTTTGCCGTCCCGGCATCGGAACCTTCTGCAAGCAGGTACGGAGTATATTATGATCACGACCAAGGCCCCCTGGCACCATTGGCCCGTCGCCGTGGCCGCAGTAGGGTTCTATCTTCTCGCGGCGTTGGACTATGTTTTGACCAAGTTGCGCATCGGCATGTATCTGAACCAGTTCTCGCCCGACATGGTGACCTTTGTACAGGGACTGCCCTTGTGGCTGAACGTGCTGTGGGCGGTCACGGTGTGGGGCGGACTGGCCGGGGCGTGGCTGCTGTGGAAACGCAACCGGTGGTCCGTGCTGCTGCTGTTCGCGGGCTTCGCGACAATGACCTTCTTGACCGTGTGGTGGACGCTTTTCACCCGCCCGACGCTTCTGGGGCTTGCCGGATTCAACGGTCTGTATGTGATGGTCGGCTCCTGCGCGCTGGCCTTCCTGTTTTATCTCTATGCCCGTTGGGAACGGACCGAGCATAAGCTCTGACCGCTTCAGAACGGCAGCCTTTCAAAGCCCGGCGTGCCCCGCCGGGCTTTTGGCTGTCTAGCGTTCAGGGAGCAATCCGCGCGGGCTGAACCGCAAAACCACCAGCAGGACGACGCCCATAGTCAGCAGCCGCATATGCGCCGCCGAATCCAGAAGATGCGCTTTCAACGGGCTGCCATCGGCCAGCGGCAGAGTGATGGTCTGCAGCAGAAGATAGCCGATCGGCTCCACCTGCACCCACAGGAACCAGATCAGGAATCCGCCCAGAATCGCGCCGAAATTGTTGCCCGACCCGCCGACGATCACCATCACCC
>JAGQRU010000059.1:0-3845 GCA_020425105.1 Paracoccaceae bacterium | reverse complement strand
AGATCAGGAAGGTAAAGCGCAGCGGCTGATAGGTGGAGGGGGTCAGCTGCCCGTCCAGCGTGGTCATCATCGCCCCGGCAAGGCCGCAAACTGCCGATCCCAGAACGAAGATCTGCAAATGCCGGGCAGTGATGTTCTTGCCCATGGCGGCTGCGGCGGTTTCATTATCGCGGATCGCCCGCATCATCCGCCCCCAGGGCGACCGCAACGCCAGTTGCGCCAGCACCAGCAGCGCGATCAGGACGGCGGCGAAAAGCACGCCATAGCCCGCCTTGACATACAGGGTGGAGGCAGTCACCGGATCCAGACCCAGATCCGCCGCCTTGGCCACAAACCCCGGATCGTTCTGCAGATCGATCTCATAGGGCAGGGGTCTGGGCAGACCGACCACGTTCTTCACGCCGCGTGTCAGCCAGTCTTCGTTCTTCATCACCGAAATGACAATTTCGGAAATCCCCAGCGTGGCGATGGCCAGATAATCCGACCGAAGCCCCAGGGCCGTCTTGCCGATCATCCAGGCCGCGCCTGCCGCAAGCAGGCCGCCGACAGGCCATCCAAGGATCACAGGCAGCCCAAGCCCGCCCAGATACCCAGATAGCGCCGGATCCACCTGTTCGATCGCCGCGCGCGCGGGATCGAACAGCGCGCGATAGATCGCGAAGCCGCCGGTCAAAATTGCCAGCACCGCCAGCACCCGCGCCTTGCCGGGACGCATCCGGCGATGCGCCAGGATTGCCGCCGCCACGGTCGCGGCCCCGGCCGCCAGTGCCAGCATCATGCGTCCGCCACCGGCGCTCCAGGCCGCGCCGACCGGGGGCATGGACACCAGCACCGTAGCAAGACCGCCAAGCGCAACGAAGCCCATGATCCCGACATTGAAGAGCCCGGCGAACCCCCATTGCAGGTTCACGCCCAGGGCCATGATCGCCGAGACCAGCCCCATATTCAGGATCAGCAGCGCCGAGTTCCACCCTTGCATCACCCCGGTGCCCAGGATCAGCCCCGCCACCAGCAAAAACAGCATTGCGCCACGCACGGTCTGGGTCATCAGGCCTTCCCTCCGAACAGTCCTGTGGGCTTGATCAGCAGCACGATCACCAGGATCGCGAAGCTGACGGCGAATTTGTAATCTGTGGCCATGAGCTGAACCAGACCCGACGGCTCCAGCGCCTCCGGCAGCAGATATTCCAGCACTTTCTTGAACGCATAGGTGATGGTCACTTCCGAGAAGGCGATCACAAATCCGCCGGCGATGGCCCCCAGCGGGCTGCCCAGCCCGCCTACGATGGCCGCCGCGAAAACCGGCAGCAGAAGCTGGAAATAGGTGAAGGGCTTGAAGCTCTTGTCGAGCCCGTAAAGCACCCCCGCGATGGTCGCCAGCGCCGCAACGATCAGCCAGGTCACCGCGACCACCTTTTCGGGATTGATGCCGGACAGCAGCGCCAGATCCTCATTGTCCGAATAGGCGCGCATGGATTTGCCCATGCGGGTGCGGTTGAGAAACCAGAAGAGCGCGGCGACCACCAGAACCGCCGTGACCACCGTCAGCCCCTGCGTGGTGCGGATCGCCAGACCTTCGTCCAGCCCGGTCATCACTTTGAAATCGCGCGCGGAAATGATGAAGCGTTCGCCATCGGCGAAGCGCTGATCGTCCGGACCTATGATGAAGCGCACCAGCCCGTTCATGATGAACATGATCCCGATGGAGACGATCAACAGCATCACCGGCGCGACCTTCTGCTGCCGGTAGAACCGATAAATCAGCCGGTCGGTGCCATAGACCAGCGCCGCGGTTGCCGCGATGCCGACCGGCAGGCCCAGCAGCGCGGTGGGCAGAGGCGCGATGGACACACCCGCCGCCTGAAGCGCCCAGGTGACGAAGATGGTAATCATCGCGCCGAAGGCCATCGTGTCGCCGTGTGCGATATTGGTGAAGCGCAGCACCGCGAAAATCAGCGTGACCCCAAGCGCGCCAAGCGCCAGCTGGCTGCCATAGGCCACGCCGGGGATAAGGACGAAATTGGCCAGCACGACCAGCGCGTTCAAGAAATCCGTCATTTCGCCTCGCACATGCCATGATAGGTGACTGCCGCCGGGCGATCGGTCAGATGCAGGGTATAACGCGCCGTGCCATCGGCACCCCAGCTGATCAATTGCACGCTGGATTGCGTCCGCGCGATCCAGACCAGCGACGTTGCGTCGTGGCCCCAGACATCGCCGACGATGGTTTCGGCGGGCCCGTGCAGGATCGCCTGACCGTCGGCATCGCCCTTGCCCAGTTGCACGGTAAAGCTCGTGTCGTCACAGGGTTCGGCTTCATAGCATTCGGTGGTGAAGACACATTCCACCTCGACATGCTGGGCCGTCGCGGCACCGGCCAGAAGCAGCGCGCCAGCGGCGCCGGGCAGCATCCATGGAAAGGCACGGATCATGGTTGCGGGTCCTTTACATCACAGGTGCCAGTCCGGCTGAGCATTTCTATCGCGGTGCCGGGGCTTGAGACCACCAGCGTGGCACGGCCATCGGCGGCCCAGTCCAGCACCGCCACCCGGTTGGCATGGTCCGGATCCGGCGCGGTGATAACGGTGGTCCAGACCCCTTCGCGCCGGATCAGCGCCGGGCGCCGCCCATCGGCATCGGTTTCCAGAACGGCCAAGGCATCGTCCAGAACCGTCACCTTTGCCCAGGCCTGCGCGTCATAGCAGGGGCGCCGGTCGATACAGGCACGGTCGAACCGGCAGTCGATCAGCGCGCCGGCGGCGGGCAGAGCCGACAGGCCCGCGGCCAGAACAAGCCCCGCGCCCGTCATCCGCCCAGAAAGCTCTTGCGGACATCGGGATCGGCCAGAAGCGCCGCGCCCGTGTCGGTATACCGGTTGGCACCCTGCACCAGAACATAGCCCTTGTCCGCGATCTCAAGCGCTTGACGGGCGTTCTGTTCCACCATCAGGATTGAAATCCCGGTGCGGGCGACTTCGATGATGCGGTCGAACAGTTCGTCCATCACGATCGGGCTGACGCCGGCCGTCGGTTCGTCCAGCATCAGCACCTTCGGCTGGGTCATCAGCGCACGGCCGACCGCGACCTGCTGGCGCTGCCCGCCCGACAATTCTCCGGCGGCCTGATGACGCTTGTCGCGCAGGATCGGAAACAGGTCATAAACCTGCGCCATGGTGCCGGAATAGTCGTCGGTCCGGATGAAGGCACCCATTTCCAGATTTTCCTCCACCGTCATCGAGGTGAAGATGTTGTGGGTCTGCGGCACGAACCCCATGCCCAGCCGCACGCGATCCTGCGGGCTGAGCCGGGTGATGTCCTGTCCGTCCAGCAAGACCTGACCCCGGCGCAGGTTCAGCATCCCGAACACCGCTTTCATCGCAGTCGATTTTCCGGCCCCGTTCGGACCGACGATCACCGCGATCTCGCCCTTTTCGACCGCAAGCGTGCAGCCGTGCAGAATATCCGCCGACCCGTATCCCCCGGTCATCGCGTCGCCCAAAAGGAAGGGCGCGGACCCCGACGCAGCGGGGGATGGCGGTGCCGCTGTCGTGTCTGTCATTGTGCGCCTCCGGCGGGGATTTTGTTCTTCAGACCGGTGCCCAGATAGGCTTCGATCACCTGTTCATTGGCCTTGATCTCGTCGATTGTGCCTTCGGCCAGAACCTTGCCTTCGGCCATGCAGATCACCGGATCGCACAGCTTGTCGATGAAATCCATGTCGTGCTCGATCACCACGAAAGTATAGCCGCGCTCCTTGTTGAGCCGCAGGATGGCGTCGGCGATGGTGTTGAGAAGGGTGCGGTTCACCCCGGCGCCGACCTCGTCGAGAAAGACGATCTTGGCATC
>JAGQRU010000342.1 GCA_020425105.1 Paracoccaceae bacterium | reverse complement strand
ATCTTCGACATCGGGCTGGAAGGCAAGATGCTGGCGGCGGCCTTCTTTTCCGCCGCCGCGGCCGCGGTTACCGGGTCGGCCTGGATCGGTCTTGCGGCGGGGTGCACGGCCTCCATGAGCCTCGCCGCGCTGCACGGGCTGGCATCAATCACCTTTCGGGGCAATCAGCTAATTTCCGGCGTCGCGATCAATTTTTTGGCCACGGGGCTGACGGTGCTGATCGGCCAGAACTGGTTTCATCTGGGCGGGCGTACCCCGCCGCTGGAAGGCGCCGCGCGGTTTCAGAATATCGACCTGCCGCTGGCCGGCGTGCTGGAGCCGATCCCGGTGCTTGGGCCGCTTTACGCGCAGGTTCTGTCAGGCCATTCGATCCTTGTTTATGTGGGATTGCTGGCCGTTCCCGCGAGCTGGTACGTGCTTTTCCGCACGCGCTTCGGCCTGCGACTGCGCGCTGTCGGCGAAAACCCGGGGGCGGTCGATACTGCGGGCGTGTCGGTCGTGGGCCTGCGCTTTGCGGCCGTCATGATCTGCGGCGTTCTGTGCGGGCTGGCCGGAGTGTATCTGGCCACCGGCCTGTCGGCGGGGTTCGTCAAGGACATGAGCGCCGGGCGCGGCTTCATCGCGCTGGCGGCGCTGATCTTCGCCAAATGGCGCCCGTGGTCTGCCTTGGGCGCCTGCATGCTGTTCGGACTGCTGGAGGCCGCAGGCAACCGGTTCCAGTCGCTGGAGCTTCTGGGCGTCACCCTGCCCACCCAGTTCATGCAGGCCCTGCCCTATATCCTGACCGTCGTGATTCTTGCAGGTTTCGTCGGCAAGGCCATTCCGCCCCGCGCAGGGGGCGAGCCCTATGTGAAGGAGCGTTGATCGCCCCACACGCCACCGCCTAAATAATCCCCTCCTGCCGCGGCCCGAGACCACAACCGCCGGAATCCGCGCCGCTGCCCGCGCGAGGAACTGGAGCGCGGCAGGGGCAGCGCCTAAGGTGCATACCATGCAGATCTATCTTCCCATCGCCGAAGTTTCCGTCAACGGGTTCCTGCTGGTAGGCTTGGGCGGGATCGTCGGTATCCTGTCAGGCATGTTCGGCGTCGGCGGCGGGTTTCTGATGACACCGCTTCTGTTCATCATCGGCATCCCTCCGGCGGTGGCAGTGGCGACCCAGGCGAACCAGACCGTGGCGCTGTCCTTTTCCGGCGTTCTGGCGCATTTCCGGCGCCGGACGGTCGATCTGCGCATGGGCAACGTGCTTCTGGTGGGCGGTCTTGTCGGCGCCGCATTGGGGGTCAAGGTCTTCGCCATCCTGAAATCGCTGGGTCAGGTCGATCTGATGGTGCGGCTCTGCTATGTGGTTTTTCTGGGCATTGTCGGAACGTTGATGTTCGTCGAAAGCCTGAACACCATCCGCCGGTCGCGCGCCGCGGCTGGCAGCGCCAGCACCAAACGGCGGCACAGTGCGTTGGTGCACGCTCTGCCGTTGAAGATGAAGTTCCGCACCTCGGGGCTCTATATCTCGGTCATCCCGCCTGTGCTGGTCGGGCTTGCCGTCGGGGTGTTGTCGGCCATCATGGGCGTCGGCGGCGGGTTCATCATGGTCCCGGCGATGATTTATCTTCTGGGGATGCCGACGAAGGTGGTCGTCGGCACATCGCTCTACCAGATCATCTTCGTGACCGCGTTCAGCACCCTGTTGCATGCGACCACCAACTATACCGTGGACGTGGTGCTGGCCCTTCTGTTGCTTGTGGGCGGTGTGATCGGGGCGCAGATCGGCACCCAGATCGGCATGCGGATGAAGGCCGAACAATTGCGGATCCTGCTGGCGGGCATGGTGTTGCTGGTCTGCGGCAAGCTGGCGCTGGATCTGCTGATCGAACCGGCCGAGCTTTATTCGCTCGCCACGCTCAGGGGCAATCACTGATGCGCCGCCGCGCGATCCTGTGTCTGGCGCTGCTTCTGGCGCCCCTGGCCGCGTGGACCGAAGAGGTCGTTCTGGGGCTTTCCCAAGACGAGGTTGCGATCACCGCGACATTCGACGGCTCCACCCTGCTGATCTTCGGCGCGGTGAAACGCGAAACGCCGATACCCACCGGGTCGTCGCTTGAGGTCATCATGACGCTCACCGGCCCGGCGGAACCCGTGGACGTGCGGCGCAAATCGCGGCGTATGGGGATCTGGGTGAACACCGATGGCGTGGAGCTGTCCAGCGCCCCCAGCTTTTATGCTGTCGCGTCCACCGCGCCGCTTGCGGACATCCTCAGCGCGACGGAGGATCTGCGCCATCGGATCACCGTGCACCGCGCGCTCAGCACCGTCGGCGCCAGCACGGCGGTGACGGATGTCGCCAACTTCACCGACGCGCTTATCCGCATCCGCACCGACGAAGAGCTGTATCAAAGCCGTGAAAGCGCGGTGAAACTGGATGAGGAAACGCTGTTTCGGACCTCACTGGATCTGCCCGCGAACCTGGTTGAAGGCAGCTATTCCACCCGCATTTTCCTGTTGCGCGACAAGCAGGTGGTCGATCGCTACGACACGACGATCGAAGTGCACAAGGTCGGTCTGGAACGCTGGCTGTTCACTCTGGCCCACGAAAAACCGCTCGTCTACGGGATCATGTCCCTGGTGATCGCGATTGTGGCCGGGTGGTCGGCTTCCGCCGCCTTCCGAATGTTCCAAAGCTAGAGGTCGTCCGGCGCCTGATCATCCATGATGCGCAGAAGTTCGGGCGCCGGGGGCACCGCCAGATCGTCGGTGCCCAGCGGCACGGTGGGCCGGGCGAGCCGGTAGCGGGTCACCCAGTGCAACCGCGTCTCGGCCCGGGTGATCGCCACATAGGCCAGACGCTTCCACAGCGGCAGACCCGCTTCATTGCGGCCCGACCGCGCCGCCGCATAGATGTCAGGCCCGAAGACCTGCACTTCGGGCCACTGCGACCCCTGCGCCTTGTGGATCGTCACCGCGGCGCCGTGCAGAAACGCGGCCCCCATGCGGGCGGCGAAGGGGATGAAGGGTTCTTCCTGATCGGGGTGTTCGATCTTGATGATCGAGGCCGCCGAAACCTGCGGTTCGGGCGCGCCGATGACATGCAGGCGCGAAAATCCCGGGCGCCGGCCTTCGCCCAGATACACGACCTGCGCGCCTTTGATCAGGCCGCGCGCCTCCAGATCCAGCCGCTTCTTGCGATGCTTCAGCGGCAGTTCCAGCCCGTCGCAAATCAGCGGCTCACCCGGAAGCAGACCGTCGGCAGGCGCATCATGCGCGGCGCGGAAGGCCTGGATCAACCGCACCCGGGTCGCGTTGCGCCACACCAGAACCGGCGAGCGCGCCATCAGATCCGCCGTCACCCGGCCCGCCACCACAACACGGTCATCGCGCCGCGCCGCGTCGTCGATCAGCCGTTCGAAGCGGTCGTAATCGACCTCTGGATCGCTCAGCGCATGGGCGAGATCGAGGATCGGGTTGTCCTTCGCCTGCCGGTGGATCCGCTGCAGCGACAGTTTCTGTGTGTCCGACAGGGTGTCGAAGACCATGGTGCCCGATTGACCGACCGGCGCCAATTGCGCCGGATCGCCGAACAGGATGAGCGTCGGAAAGATCTCGCGCAGATCGTCATACTGGCGGGCGTCGAGCATCGAGCTTTCGTCAACGAAACCGATATCCAGCGGCTCGTCGCGCCGCTTCCAGCCGGTGA
>JAGQRU010000058.1:2309-10956 GCA_020425105.1 Paracoccaceae bacterium | reverse complement strand
GTCATCATGTTCCCGATGAACCAGCGGGCCGAGGACCTGATGATGGGCGCCCCCAGCCTGCCCACGAACGAACAATTGCGCGACCTGAGCCTGCGGGTGATCGAGCCCGACTGAGGGCCGAAAACCGGCATCGGTGCAACGTCGGTATCACGTCGGTATTGTGTCGGTGGCCCGTCGGTTATCGGGCGGGCCCGTCGCCGGGGTCGAGGAACGGGTCGTTGGACGCTAGAGCGAGCCAACCCCTTCGTGCGCGTGCTTGAACGAGGATGTCCTGCGATGGGCTAACGCGAGATGCGGCAGGTCTTCTCATTGCGCCATCTTGCTCAGTCTATATCTCGTCGGTCTAACGATGCCGGCGAAAGGTTGGCTCCAACCAGATATGCTTCTCGAAGATCCGCCCCTTCTAACTGGACACCCCGAAGATCGGCGTTGTCTAGGTAGGCTTTACGGAGGATAGCTCCGGTCATTTTGGCCAGACGGAAAATCGCGCCATTCAATCGTGCGGAGTTTAATACCACGCCGTCCATTGACGCCTTCCCAAAGTTGGCCATTCGGAAATCGAGATGCCCGAGGGCTGCTGCTTGTAGATTTGCCCCATGCAGGTCGAGACGATAGCCAAGTTCCTGCCCTGGCCGCGTGTCCTTACGTTCAATCTGGAATTGGGTTTCATTTCGACGCCCGAGAACCTCCAATGCTGTTAAGATGTCAGTTCTTGGAGCGTGGTCACGTGCGAGAGCCTCAAGTCTTTTCTCCCGCAACTTGTTCCTCTCAAGAATGCGTGCTTGAAGCTGTTCGCTCTGCTCATCGGATTGGGGTTCTTCTTGGGCGGGCCAAGGGCCCAGGTTCAGGTCCACAGGTGGCCCAGTGTTTTCTCGTATGTATGCACAAAGGATCTTCATGATGCGGATATGGTCGGCGGCACCTTGTTCAGTCCCTGACTGGGCTTGAATGCGGGCGATGCGTTCCAGTTGATAGATGGCGCCGATGCGGACCTCCAGATTCGGGACGGTGCGCTCCTCACCGTTCTGACGGACGGTCTTTTCCGCCCCCAGCCCTTCGACCGCCTTGTTGATCAGGTCCGTGGTCAGGTTTTCCTCGGCGGTTCTGGTCTGTCGCCTGCTGTGGCCGATGCGGATGATGGTGAAAGGCAGGGCGATGACGGCGCTGATCGCGGCAGTAAGCGCGGTGAGGGTCAGCAGGGTCCAGCGATGGTCGGCGCGCGCCTCTTTCGTGCTGTCGGGTGTGCCATGGGTCAGGTCGGCGCCACCGGTCACATCCAGCACGAGCTTTGCAAGGTCCCAGAGGATCCCGAAAGCGAGTGCAAGGAAGAGAGCCGCCCATAGCGCGACCAGCGGGCGGGTCAGCGCCTTTGGCAAGGTATCGAGCCGCAATTCGGCGCGGGTCGTTTCGGGCAGTCCGAGGCTTGCGAAGAAGCGGCCGACGGGCGGAATCATCCGCGCCGACAGGATGATCGCGGCGAGGGCCGCGGCCAGCAGGACGGGGCCGCGCCACGCCCATGGGACAACGATCTGGATGCCGTCGGCGGTGATCTGAATGAGTTTTTCCAATGGCTTTCCCGGAATGCGCGCGGGGCTGTTGCCCCACATCAGAGTAAATGTCTCAAACTTGATCTGTTAAGCCTGAATTAGCCCTGTGCGCCTAGGGATGGTCTTCGACGAGTATTTTCTGAAGCAGAAAGGCGCAGAATATGACGATTTCCTCTTCGCTGAACGCCGGTGTCATGGGGTTGTCGGCGAATGCCCACAAGCTGGGTGTGATTTCCGACAACATCGCGAACTCTTCGACCTATGGCTACAAGCGGTCCGAGGCCGATTTTCATTCGATGGTCATCGGCAGCAACAAGAACAGCTATTCCGCCGGCGGGGTCCGCATGACGGCGCAGAAGCTGATCAGCGAACGGGGGTCCCTGATCGGGACGTCGAATTCCACCGATATCGCGGTGCGCGGGCGCGGGTTCGTGCCGGTGACCGACACGGCGGCGGTGAAGGTGGGCAACGGCAATCTGCCGATGATGCTGCAGACCACGGGGTCGTTCCGCACCGATGCGGACGGCTATCTGGTGAGCGATACCGGGCTGGTGCTGATGGGCTGGCCCGCGCTGGCCGACGGCACGATCCCGAATTTCCCGCGCGACACGTCGGACGGGCTGGAGCCGGTGCAGATCAACATCAACGAATTCGCCGGGGAGCCGACCACGCGCATGAGCATGGGGGTCAACCTGCCTGCGACCTCGACCAAGCCGGGCGCGGTGGGGGATGTGGAAGTCCTGTCGGTGGAATATTTCGACAATCTGGGGACATCGGAGAATGTGGACGTGTCGTTCACCCCGACCCTGCCGGCCCCCGGCAGCACCGTGGCCACCAACACCTGGACGATGCTGCTGACCGATACCGGGTCCAACAACGCCGTGATCGGCGAATATACCCTGACCTTCAACGACACGCGGACGGGCGGCGGGACGCTGGCGTCGGTCACGCCGATTTCGGGCGGGGCGTATAACCCGGCCACGGGCGAGATTTCGTTGAGCGTGGCGAGCGGGCCGCTGCAGATCAATATCGGTCAGCTGAACAATCCCGACGGGATCACCCAGCTGTCCGACAGCTTCGCGCCGGTGGCGATCACCAAGGACGGGTCTCCGGTCGGCAATATCATCGAGATCGACATCGATCAGAATGGCATGGTGAATGCGCTCTACGATATCGGCATCTCGCGCACGGTGTATCAGATCCCGCTGGTGGACATGCCCAATCCCGACGGGCTGGTGGCGCTGGACAGCCAGACCTATTCGATTTCCAACGAAAGCGGGTCCTATTTCCTGTGGGATGCCGGTGACGGCCCGACCGGGGACATCGTGAACTATGCGCGGGAAGAATCGACCACCGATGTGGCCCACGAGCTGACCGACCTGATCCAGACGCAGCGCGCCTATTCGTCGAACGCGAAGGTTATCCAGACCGTGGACGAGATGCTGCAGGAAACCACCAATATCAAGCGCTAAGCCGCCACGCGGCCGCGGAAAGGTCTGAGCCATGAGCATCAGCGGAGCCCTCGCCAACGCCCTGTCCGGGCTGAACGCGGCCAGCCGGTCGGCCAGTATCGTGTCCGACAACCTGGCCAATGCCCTGACCGACGGCTTCGGCCGCCGGGAAATCGAGCTGTCGTCGCGCAGCAACGGCGCCGGGGGCGGCGTGGAAATCGCCGCCATCACCCGGATCATGGACCGGACGGTGCTGACCGATCACCGGGCCGCTTCGGCGGATCTGGCCGGCGCGGATGCGCAGGCCGGTTTTCTGAACAGCATCCAGGGGATCTATGGCGAACCCGGGTCCGGCACCAGCCTGACCGATCTGATCGGAAATCTGGAATCCGCGCTGGTTTCGGCCGCCGCGCGGCCGGAAGAAGACGCCCGGATGACCCAGAGCGTGGCGGCGCTGCAAAGCGTTGTGGACCGCATTGGCCAGATCTCGGCGCAGATCCAGACCGAACGCAGCCGCGCGGATCAGGATATCGCGGCGGCGGTCGCGACGCTGGACAGCAACCTGGGCCGGATCGCCCAACTGAACACGGATATTCGCCGGGCGAGTGTGTCCGGCGAAGACACCGCCGGGCTGGTGGATGCGCGCCAGCGGCTGATCGACGAGGTGTCGGAACTGGTGCCCGTGCGCGAAATCGACCGCGGCCACGGCATGGTCGCGCTGATGAGCGAAGGCGGCATGCTGCTGGACGGGTCGGCGCCGGATGTCGATTTTCAGACGACCGCGCTGATCACGCCTTATCATTCGCTTGCCGGAGGCACGCTGTCCACGATCTCGGTGCAGGGCAATCCCGTTGACCTGACGCGCAGCAAGCATCTGTTGTCGGGGGGCAAGATCGAAGGGCTGGTCGCGGTGCGCGACACGCTGGGGCCCGAAGCCCAGGCGCAGCTCGACGCGCTGGCCCGGGACCTGGTGGAACGGTTTTCCGCCAGCGGGGTCGATCCCACCGTGGCGCCGGGAGCGCCCGGCCTGCTGACCGACGGCGGCGCGGCTTTTGTGCCCGCCAACGAGCTTGGGCTGTCGGAACGGCTCAGCATCAACGCGGCGGTGGATCCTTCGGCGGGCGGCGCGTCCTGGCGGCTGCGCGACGGTCTGGGGGCGACAGTGCCCGGAAATGTTGGCGATTCCAGCGGGCTGCAGCGTCTTTCCGGCGCTCTCTCGGTGCTTCAGGTCCCCTCATCCGGCAGCGTGACCACCACGGCGCGCAGCGCGGCGGGGCTTGCGGGCGACATCCTGTCGGCGGTCGGCGTGCAGCGCAACATTCTGGACGGCGATGCGACCTATGCCCGGACGCGGCAGACATCGCTGATGGCCGAACTGGCCGCCGACGGCGTGGACAGCGACCGCGAGATGCAAAAGCTGCTGCTGATCGAACAGGCCTATGCGGCCAATGCCCGGGTGGTGGCCACGGTGCAGTCCATGCTCGACATTCTGATGGAGATCTAAGCCATGCTGACCTCGAACCTGGGCGACATGGCCCGGATCCTGATGATGAGCCAACAGACCACGCGGGTGAAGACACAGCTTTCGGCCCTGACGGCGGAGCTGAGCTCGGGCCGGAAGTCGGATTTGCAGGGGCATCTGAAGGGCGTTTTCGCGCCGCTGGCGGGTGTCGAACACAGTCTGAAGCTGATCGACAGCTACAGCGCGGCCAATCGCGAAGCGGCACAGTTCGCCGAAGCGCAGCAACTGGCGCTGGACAATGTGCAGGCCGTCGCGTCGACCGCCGGGGCCGATTTTCTGAATGTCGCGTCGACCGGCGAGGCGACGCAGCGCGCGGCCACCTATGCCCGGGCCGAAGACCAGCTGGAACAGGTGGTGGCGCGGCTGAACACGCAATTCGCCGGCCGGACGCTGTTTGGCGGCGTCGCCACCACCGCGCCGGCGCTGGCCGATGCGGCGACGCTGCTGGCGGATCTGTCCGCGGCGGTGGGCACCCCGGCCACCGGCGCCGCGGCTCTGGCGGCGGTCGATGCGTGGTTCGATACCCCGGGCGGCGGGTTCGAAACCCTCGGCTATCTGGGATCGACCACCGATCTTGCGCCTTTCGCGATCGGGGAGGGAGAGACCGAATCCCTGTCCACCCGCGCCGATGCGGCCCCGTTCCGCGAGGTGTTGAAAGGGCTCGCCATCACCGCGCTGATGGGCAAGGGGCTGCTGTCGGGCAATACCGCGGCGCAGAAGCAGATCCTGAACGACGCCGGGGGGCGGCTGGTCAATGCCGCCGACGACGTGATCGCCGTTCAGGCCGGCATTGGTTATTCCGAGGAACGGATCGTCATGACGCAGCAGCGCAGCGACACGCAGGCCGTCGCGTATGAGCTGGCCAAGAACGCGCTGGTGGAGGCCGACCCCTATGACACCGCGACAAAGCTGCAGCAGGTGGAATCGCAGCTGGAAACGATTTTCACCCTGACCGCGCGCCTGTCGACATTGTCGCTGGCGAAGGTGCTGCGATGATCCTGCGTCTGGCGGCCCTGCTTCTGGCACTTCTCGCCCTGCCCGCCGGGGCGAGCGAGGTGCGGCTGAAGGATCTGGTGGAATTCGACGGTGTCCGGGGCAACGATCTGGTGGGCTACGGGCTGGTGGTCGGCCTGAACGGCACCGGCGACGGGCTGCGCAACGCGCCCTTCACCGAAGAGATCATGACCAATATCCTCGAACGGCTGGGCGTCAACGTGACCGGCGAACAGTTCCGGCCCAAAAACGTGGCGGCTGTCTTCGTGACCGCGGAGCTGCCGGCGTTTTCCCGCGTCGGATCGCAGATCGACGTTACGGTCTCGGCGATTGGCGACGCGAAAAGCCTGCTGGGCGGGACCCTGATCATGACGCCTCTGAATGCGGCGGACGGACAGATCTATGCGGTCGGACAGGGCACGATCATTGCCGGGGGCGTCTCGGCCGAAGGTGACGCCGCAAGCGTCGTGCAGGGCGTGCCCACATCGGGCGTGATCCCCGCCGGCGCGCGGGTGGAGCGCGAGGTCGAATTCGATTTCTCCGCGCTGTCGTCGCTGCGTCTGGCACTCAGGACGCCCGATTTTTCCACCGCGCTGCTGATCGAACAGGCCATCAATCGCCGCTTCAACCGTACCGTGGCCGAAGCCATGGATGCGGGTACCGTCCGGCTGAACCTGGATGCGACGCGGGCGGGATCGCCGGCGCGGGCGATGGCGCAGATCGAAAACCTGCGGGTTGAGCCGCAGCGCCGGGCCCGCGTGGTGGTCGACCAGCGGTCGGGCACCATCGTCATGGGCGACGATGTGCGGATCAGCCGGGTGGCCGTGTCGCAGGGCAATCTGACCCTGCGGGTGCAGGAAGAACCGCTGGTGGTGCAGCCCAACCCCTTTGCCGAAGGCGAAACGGTGGTGGTTCCGCGCACCACGGCGCAGATACAGGAAGAACCGGGAACGGGGCTGGCCGAAGTGCCGGGCGGGACATCGCTGTCCGAGGTCGTGGCGGGGCTCAACGCGCTGGGCGTGTCGCCGCGGAACATGATCGATATCCTGAAAAGCATCAAGGCGGCGGGCGCGCTGCACGCGGAATTCATCGTGCGCTGAGCGCGGAATCCATCGTCCGCTGAGCCGGTGTTCCGACTTCGCTGACCGAACGCGCGGGCCCTTCGGGGCCCGCAGCCGTCTGGGCCGTCTGGGTCCGACGTCGTCTCAATCGTCTGGGTCCGGCGCTTCGGCAGACCGGCATCGGCCTGGTCGATCCCGGTGCCGTCCGCAGAGGCACGCCGCCCGGCGCAGCCGCAGAGGCGCGCGGTCCGGGCAGAGAACAATGGCGCGCGGTTTGGGCAGAGAACAGCGATGCGCGGTCTGGCAAAGAGCTGAGGCTTCCGCGCTGGGCGGCGGCAGTGGAGGTCTTGGTGCCCGCGGGGACCGCGGAGGTCCTTGTGCAGGCAGCGACAGTGCAGGTTGTCGCGCAGGCAGGGACAGCGGTGGTCTTCGTGCGTTGACGCGAAGGTGGCGCGGCGCTTCAGGCGTCGCGCAGCACGGTTCCGGCCAGATAGAGCGACCCGCAGATCAGCACCCGGGCATTCGGTGCGGTGGCCGCCAGATCGGACAGGGCCGCGGTGACGCTGTCGGCCGCCCGGGCGGGAAGGCCCGCATCGGTTGCCGCCGCGGCGGTTTCCTCCGCTGTCAGGGTGGCATCGGCACCCGGGATTCCGACCGCCAGAACGCTTGCCGCGTGTGCGGCCAGCGGGCGCAGATATCCGGTCGCGTCCTTGGTGCGCAGCATGCCGCAGATCAGATGCGTTTCGCGGGCGGGAAGGGTGCCCAGATGCGCGGCCAGCGCGTCCCCCGCCGCGGCGTTGTGGCCGCCATCGAGCCACAATTCGGCCCCCGGCATGAGACGGTTCCAGCTTGTGCCGCGCAGGCGCTGCATCCGGGCGGGCCAGTCCGGGCCGGTCATGGCGGCCTCCAGTGCGGCCTCGCCCTGCCCCAGATGCCGCAGCGCCGCCAGCGCCGCGCCGGCGTTCAGGATCTGATGGCCGCCGGGCAGCGCGGGCAGCGGCAGGTCGCACAGGCCGGTTTCGTCCTGAAAGACCAGCCGCCCGCGTTCCTCCCACACATGCCAGTGCTGGCCATGCACCAGAAGTGGCGCGCCCAGACGTTCGGCGCGGGCCTCGATCACCTCCAGCGCCGCGTCGGGCTGCGGGCCGACCACGCAGGGCACGCCACGCTTCAGGATGCCGGCCTTTTCCCCGGCAATGTCGGCCAGCGTGTCGCCCAGATATTGCTGATGGTCGATCGACACCGGGGTGATGATGCAAAGCCGGGGCCGATCCACCACATTGGTGGCGTCGAGCCGCCCGCCGAGGCCGACCTCAAGCAGCGTCCAGTCCGCGGGGGTGCGGGCAAAGGCCAGCAGCGCGGCCACAGTGGTGATTTCGAAATAGGTGATCGGATCGGCGCCGTTGGCGGCCAGGCATTCGTCCAGCGCCGCGCTGAGCGCCTCTTCGGAAATCAGCGTTCCGGCCAGCCGCACCCGTTCGTGAAACCGCACCAGATGCGGCGAGGTATAGACGTGGCAGCGCCCGCCCGCGCCTTCGAGCCCCGCCCGCAGCATCGCCAGCGTCGAGCCTTTGCCATTGGTTCCGGCCACATGGATCACCGGCGGCAGCCGGGTTTCGGGATGGTCGAGCCGCGCCAGCAGCCGCCAGACCCGGTCCAGCGTCAGATCGATGATCTTCGGGTGCAGCGACATCATGCGGTCCAGCAGGATGTCCGAACGGGCGCCGGTCACGGCGCGGCAGCGCCTTTCGCGGCCGGTTGCGGTGCGGCGACGGGGGGCTGGGTCGGCCCGGGCGCGGGCAGCTCGCCCTTGATGGCCGGGGGCATTTTCAGCAGCATGCGCAGGATGGTCACCAGTTCGTCGCGCAGATCCTTGCGGTGCGTGACCCGGTCCAGCATCCCGTGGTCCAGCAGATATTCGGCGCGCTGGAAGCCTTCGGGCAGCTGTTCGCGGATCGTCTGTTCGATCACCCGCGGCCCGGCAAAGCAGATGAGCGCGCCGGGTTCGGCGATCTGCACATCGCCCAGCATGGCGAAACTGGCGGTGACGCCGCCGGTGGTGGGATGGGTCAG
>JAGQRU010000058.1:0-2239 GCA_020425105.1 Paracoccaceae bacterium | reverse complement strand
CCTGCATCCGCGCGCCGCCGGCGGCCGAAAAGACGATGAAGGGCCGCTTCAGTTCCTTTGCCCGTTCCGCCCCGGCGATCAGGGCATTGCCCACATGCATCCCCATGGACCCGCCCATGAAGGCGAAATCCTGTACCGCGACCACCACCGGGGTGCGGCCCATCTCGCCTTCGGCCACCAGCATGGCTTCGGTTTCGCCGGTGTTCTTCTGTGCCGCCTTCATCCGGTCGGGATATTTCTTCTGGTCGCGGAAATTCAGCGGATCGGCCAGCGCGGCGGGGACCGGAACCTCGCGATAGACACCGGCGTCGAACAGCGATGCGAAGCGTTCGCGCGGGCGCAGCCCCATATGATTGTCGCAATTGGTGCAGACATTCAGGCTGTCGGTCAGTTCGCGGTGAAACAGCATGGTCCCGCAGCTGTCGCATTTCGTCCACAGGTTCTCGGGCGTTTCGCGGCGCGAGAAGAGCGAGTTGATCGTCGGGCGGACGTAGTTCGAAATCCAGTTCATTGGCACGGGCCTTTGCGGTGTTTGGGCCGAGATAAGCCCGTGGCGCCGGAAATGCAATCAGACGGAAAGGCGCCGCCGCAGGATCCACCAGGTCAGCGCCAGCGGTGCGAGGTCGGCCAGTGCCAGCACCGGCATGGCCGCCAGATCCGCCGCCGCATAGGGGGTGACGCGCAGCCCCAGCCCGGTGATGGTGCCGGTGGTGGGTACCAGCGCCAGGGCCGCGAAGTTGTTGACGAAATGCAGCCCCCAGGCGGCGCCGATGCTGCCGGTACGGGTGGTCAGATCGGCGGCGGCCAGCCCGAAGATCAGGGCCGACACGACGACCAGCGGGGCCGCGGCCCCCATGCGGGACGGGTCATAATGGAGCAGCCCGAACAGCGCGGCGGGCAGCGCGAACCAGATCAGCGGCGACCGGAACCGGGCCGCGAGTTGCACCTGAAGATAGCCGCGAAAGAGCATCTCTTCGGCCAGGGTCTGGACGGCGATGGCCAGAATGCTCAGCGGCAGAAGGTTCAGCCACAGCCCCGCCGGCAGGTTGGGGGCGCTGTCGAAAAAGACCAGCCACAGCCCCAGGGCGGGCAGATAGACGGCGGCGGCGATCAGCACCGCCTGCCGGGCATGGCGCAGGAGGCCCACGCCCATGCAGCCGCGCCGGTGCAGTCCCCACGCCGCCAGACCGCACCCCGCCGCCAGCGGCCCGAAACTGGCCAGCACCAGCAGGGCCGAGGCCGGGGTCGTGGCCGCCGCGAGCTTGCCCAGCCACAGATGGGCCGTGGCGCTGCCCCACAGGGCCGCCGCCGCCCCATAGGCCAGCGCATTCAGTCCCAGATAGCAGGCGAAAATCACCGCCAGCCCGGCCCCCAGCCGCCACAATGCCGCGCGCGCCCGGGCCGGGGCGACGAAGCGGTCGAACGGGGCGGGGATCGCGGCGCGCATCATGCGCGGACTTGCGGGCAGGCGGGCCGGGCTGTCAAGCCGCGCCGGGCGGGTGCCGCAAGCCCCGCGCCCGCAGGGCGCTGAGAGCCCCAAGCCCGCAGGGCGCTGAAAGCCTTGCACGCGGTCGCGGGCTTGCCTATTCCCGGTGCAATCATTTTTCGCGGAGGATCCGATGCTCAAGCGCCCGTTCGACAAGTCCAAACTGCCCAGCCGTCATGTGACGGAAGGACCCGCGCGCGCTCCGCACCGGTCCTATTACTATGCGATGGGGCTGAACGAGGAAGAGATCCATCAGCCCTTCGTCGGCGTCGCCACCTGCTGGAACGAGGCCGCGCCGTGCAACATCGCGCTGAACCGTCAGGCGCAGGCGGTGAAGCTGGGCGTCAAGGCGGCGGAAGGCACGCCGCGTGAATTCACCACCATCACCGTGACCGACGGCATCGCCATGGGGCATGAAGGCATGCGGTCGTCGCTGGCGTCGCGCGAGGCGATCGCCGACACGGTGGAACTGACCATGCGCGGCCATTGCTATGACGCCATCGTGGGTCTGGCCGGGTGCGACAAGTCGCTGCCGGGGATGATGATGGCCATGGTGCGGCTGAACGTGCCGTCGGTCTTCATCTATGGCGGGTCGATCATGCCGGGCCGGTTCCAGGGCCGCGACGTGACCGTGCAGGACGTGTTCGAAGCGGTGGGCCGCCATCAGGCGGGCGCCAATTCGGATGAAGAACTGACCGCTCTGGAAAAGGTCGCCTGCCCGTCGGCGGGCGCCTGCGGCGGCCAGTTCACCGC
>JAGQRU010000341.1 GCA_020425105.1 Paracoccaceae bacterium | reverse complement strand
GCGACGAAAAATCCGCCAGCGCGTCGAAGCATTGGGCCGGGCGCAGGTTGGCGAACAGGTCCATTTCCTTGCGCAGACGCAGCAGACCGCGTTCGGGTTTCACGCTGAAATCCAGGTTGTCGTAGTTCGGGCCGCCCACGGCGCCCAGCAGCACGGCGTCCACCTCTTGCGCCTTTGCCATCGTCGCATCGGACAGCGGCACACCATGGGCGTCATAGGCCGCGCCGCCGACCAGATCTTCGGTCACGTCGAAGGCCAGATCGCGCTTGGCGCCGAACCAGTCGATGATGCGGCGCACCTCGGCCATCACTTCCGGACCGATCCCGTCGCCGGGTAGGATGAGCAGGGAGGGGTTGGTCATGGGGCATCTCCGTTCAAGGCTTGCGCGGGCCTAGCCCGACCTTGGGAAAGCGTCAAGGCGGCGCAGGATCAGGGGCCGGTCGCGATGTCCAGATCGACCCAGACCAGCCGGTGGCGGCTGGCGCCGCGCCCCTCGATCCCCAGAAGCGCGGCATCGGGCTCATCGCCCGCGGGCCAGAACACCCCCGACCCGGTCACGGTCAGCCCGGCCTGGGGCAGAATGTAATCGACCCGCAGATTTCCGGGCTCTCCCGGCAGGTCCCAGGCCACTGTGTCATGGCGGGCGATGCGGGGCGGGCGCTGGCCTGCCAGCGCGCCACCGCGGCTGTCCGGCGCGGGATCCTGAAGCGCCGGATGGTCCAGAAGCCCGGCAATCCCGTCGCGCAGCCCTTCGCCGCCCACCGGATCCACATTCGCCCCGCCGACCAGAACGAACGGGGATTCCGGCGCCGCGAGCCCGTCGATCCGCCCGTCCAGAAGCAGGGACCAGAAGCGCAGCTCATCCCGGTTGCGCAGACCGTTGCGATCCTCCGCCCCGTCGAAAACAGGCGGCCCGGCATGGAACGTCAGGAGCCGCAGGGTCCGCCCCGAAGGCAGGCGCAGGGGCACCTCCCAATGGCCGACGGTTGACAGGCGCTGTACGTCCAGCGCTGCGGCAGACGGAAACGGCGCGCCGTCCTTTTGCGGTAGCGTGGCGCCCGGCAAATCGCGCCACAGCAGGTCTGAATAGTCGCGAAGGTCGTCGGTAGCGATAGGCAGCTTCGACAGCACCGCCATCCCGTTCTGTCCGGCGAACTGCCCGAAGCTTTGCCCATCTGCCGGGGTCCCGGTTCGCCCGTCGCCGTCCATGTCGATGCCGGTCGCCCATCCGGTGTTCGGGCGCAGCGCGATGCGATGGGGATAGCTGCTGCCCGCCGCCGCAACCTGGTCGGCGAAGGCCGCGAGCGCGGCGCCGGTCAGATCATAGTCGAACCGCAGCAGCACGATGGCATCGGGATCGAGATGCGCGATGATCCCGGCCACCTGTTCAACCTGATCGTCGCCTTTCAGGATGTCGCGCAGCAGAAGGCCAGGGCCGGCGCGGAAAAGCTCCGCGTTATAAAGCGCGACGCGCAGGTTTTCGGCCTGGGCCGCCATCGCCGCGCCCATCGCGAGAAGCGCAAAGCAGATGCGTCCCAGAACCATGCTGCGCAGCGTCGTGCCGCGCAGGTTAAGAGGGGATTAACATGGGGGGAGCGCCCCCGGGGTCAGGCGTTTTCGCGCTGTTTCAGAACCGCCCGGCGCCGGACCGCGCCAAGTGCCGCAAGACCGCCGCCCAGCAGCGCCAGCGCGGCGGGCAGGGGAACGGGGCTGGCGGTGACGAGGTTCTGCCGAGTCCGTTCGTTCTGGTTTTCCAGGAAGGTCACCTTCCATCCGCCGCGGCCGCTGAACCCGCTGGCGGCCTGAAGGTATCCGGCGGCGGTTGAAGCGATCTGGGCCGCGAAGCTTCCGCGTCCGGTGCCCTGAAACTGGCCGCTGGTCAGGTCGAAATTCGAATCATAGGCCACTTCCCACAGCGCCAGCTGGAAGGCCGAAGCCTGCACCGCATCATAGGCATCGACACTGCCGTAATTGGCGTTGAACAGACGCTCGGCCCGGTCCTTCGCGCCCGCGGTCAGGAAGCTGTTGCTGAACGGCGTGTCGGTCGCGGTATAGGTATAAGGTCCGCCCTTGGCGATCTGATGGGTCAGGTCGAAGCACCAGGCGATGAAGCTGGACACTCCATCATTCATCTTCAGCCCCGTGGCCACAAAGGACCCCTCAGGCACCGGACCCGGCGCCGACGTTACCCGGACCGTTCGTGTCAGCGGCGTGGTGAGCTCGTCCAGCGTCAGCGATGCGGCCCCGGCCGGCGCGGCAATGGCTGCGGACAAAAAAGCAAAAATCGTAACAGACAACAGACGCATGACACTCTTCCCCTGCTCTCGTCAAACGCGAGAGATGCAACCCAAGGAACGCATGACGGCATTGCGGTACAAAAGCCAATGAAACTGGCGGTTATGATGAATCCGCAGGGATGAAGCCGAACCGTGCGAAACCGGCGTCAGACGCTTACCGGCGCATGAAAAAGGCCGGGCGCGGCGGCCCGGCCTTCCGGCCAAATGGGTGGGCGGTGGGTCAGACCCAGGGGCGCGCGGCGCTCGCTTTGGCTTCGAACGCATCGATCGACGCGGCCTTTTCCAGCGTCAGTCCGATATCGTCCAGACCGTTCAGCAGGCAGTGTTTGCGGAACGCGTCCACTTCGAAGCTGATGGTGCCGCCATCCGGCCCGCTGATGGTTTGATTTTCCAGATCCACGGTGATGGTGGCATTGGCGCCCCGCTGCGCGTCATCCATCAGAAGATCCACCTGATCCTGCGGCAGAACGATGGGCAGGATGCCGTTCTTGA
>JAGQRU010000011.1 GCA_020425105.1 Paracoccaceae bacterium | reverse complement strand
CCGGCGGTGATGAAGCACATGTGGCTGCCCACAAGGTAATCGACGATCTGTTCGATCGATTCCTCGGCCGCCGCGGCGCCCACTGCCGGACGCGCCCCGGCGCCCAGACCTTCGGTAACCTTCAGGCCCATCTGGACCTTCGCCGCCGACCGGCTTTGCTGCAGCGCCTGTGCATCGGTGTTGGCAACCACGAAATCAACACCGTCGAGCTGCTTCTCGATCATGTTGTTCACGGCGTTTCCGCCGGCCCCACCGACCCCGAAGACGGTAATCTTCGGCTTCAGGTCATCCTGGTCGGGCATCGTCAGGTTCAAAGTCATATCTGGATCCGCCTGTATTCTGAATTTACGGACTTTGCGCCCGCTCGTGCTCATTGACGCTCAGTTTACCCATCGTGTGCCGTCTGGTCACGCCAAAATCGGCGCTGTTAACACAAAAACCCCTAGATTTGGCCCCAAACCCGCCGACACTTACCAGTTCTCGCGGAACCAGCGCACGGCACGGCGCAGGGAGCGGGACGGATAGGAGTGTGTGGCAAGGTCGAAATCCCAACATTCATCCTGCGGATGTGCCGCAAAAAGCGACAGCCCCACCGCTGCCGAAAAAGCCGGGCCCGCGGCGGCCTGAGGCACGCCCTGCACCCGCATCGGACGGCCCAGACGCACCTGCTGGCCGAGAATCCGTGTGGCCAGCGCCGCAAGCCCCGGAATCTGGCTGCCGCCGCCGGTCAGAACCACTTTCTGGCTGGGCAGTTGTTCGAATCCGGCGACATCCAGACGGTCGCGCACATCCTCCAGGATCTCTTCCATGCGCGGGCGCATGATCCCGATCAGGTCGGAGCGCGAGATCTCGCGGCGGTCATGCTCCCAGTCGCCGGTCTCGCCGGTCAGCGGAATCATGTCGCGGTCGTCGCGCCCGGTCGCGGTCAGCCCGCCATGCAGCGTCTTGATCCGTTCGGCCAGATCCAGCGGAATGCCCAGACCCTGGCTGATATCCTGGGTCACATGCGCACCGCCCGCGCGCACCGTATCGGCATAAATCATGTGGCTGCGCAGGAAGATCGACACCCCGGTCGTTCCGGCGCCAAGATCGATACAGGCCGATCCGATTTTCTGTTCGTCTTCCACCAGTGCCGAAATGCCCGACACATAGGCCGACGACGCCAGCCCCGCCAGTTCAAGATCACAGCGTTTGATGCAATGCAGGATGTTCTGCACCACGGCACGATCTACCGCCAGCATGTGCAGATCGGTTGTCAGCGTGTTGCCGGTCTGCCCGCGCGGATCGCTCAGGCCGCTGCGGTAATCCAGGGCGAAATTCACCGGCTGCGCGTGCAGGACAGTCCGGTGCGCACCGATATCGGGCGTGTCGCAACTGCTGAGCACTGCGGCCACATCGCCTTCGTTGACCTCCTGCCCCGCAACGTCGATTTCGCCGGTCAGGCCATAGGATCGCGGATTGGCGCCCGAAAAGCAGACGATGGCGTGATCAACCCGGATCCGCGCCATTTTCTGGGCCGCCTGAACGACGGTGCGCACCGCGCGTTCTGCCTCCTGCATGGCCTCGATTTCGCCGTGGCGCATGCCGCGCGCCCGCGTGGTGGCAGCGCCGATCACCCGGAACTGCGCCTGCCCGGCCATCGAGCCTACACCTTCGGTCGGGGTCACCTCGGCCCCGTCGAAACGCAAGACAAAACAGGTGGCCTTGTAGGTGCCGATATCCAAGATGGCCACGACCCCGCGTTGCATCGCGGCCTTACGCATCTGGCGCATGGCGCGCTGCGTTTCGAAAAGCTCCATCATTGTCTTACAAGTCCTTGTCCGAAACTCCGGGTCAGCCGGAGATACTCAACCGCATCGCCCCCCATGCGCACCGTCAGCCGGCCCGGGTTCCGCATGTCCACGACCGCGACATCACGGTCCAGCAGATCCATCGCCGCCTGCAGGGCAAGCGTGCGTTCCAGCGCCCGCACCGGCGCCTTTTCAGGAAGCTGCAGCACCTGCCCGCGATCCAGAACCATGTCCCAGCGACGTTCGCCGCGCCGGGTCAGGGCGCGCAGACGCAAGCCGATCGGATCGGCCGCCGCGATCAGCGCCAGCGCTTCGGGAATGGCGGCATTCGCGCCCTCGCCAGTGACCAGAGGCAGATCGGAGCGCCCGTCCCGATGATCGATAAACCCGATCCGGTGCCCGGTCGCATCCAGCATTTCCAACCCGAAGGACCGCCGCCAGATGACCGCCGGTTCACGCTCGGTGACCGATATGCGCAGGGCGCCACCCAGTTCGACACTGACTTTCACCTGCGCCACCGCATCCAGCGCCGCGACCTGCTTATGCAGGACCGCCGGGTCGATCTGAAACCAGCTGACCGGAAAGTCCAGCCCGACCCGGTCGCGGATCGCATCGGCCAGCACCGGCGACGCGCCGGTCACCGCCATC
This sequence comes from Paracoccaceae bacterium, assembly GCA_020425105.1. GTDB lineage: Bacteria > Pseudomonadota > Alphaproteobacteria > Rhodobacterales > Rhodobacteraceae > Meridianimarinicoccus. The sequence continues at coordinate 9,081 of JAGQRU010000011.1, read as the reverse complement.
TGGCGGATCTGGAATTCGGGCCGCGCTTCGACAGATGCGCGGATCTCCTCGCTCCACCGGGTCATTGTTTCGATCTGCTGCGGCTGCGTGGCATAGGCCGTCAGCCCGCCCAGCACCAACGCCGCGGGAATGACAATTGTCACCAGACGGCGGATAAACGGCGACAGCCACAGCCGGGTCAGCCGGTATGCGACGCGGCTGGGCGCGGGGTCCTGGGCCGGGTCCGGGCGGCGGCGACGGATCAGCGATCGCATGATGCGTCCTCCACGATCCAACGGCACAAGGTGGGGAAATCGATGCCGCAATGCGCGGCCTGTTCGGGCACTAGCGACGTGGGCGTCATGCCCGGCTGAGTGTTGGTTTCCAGAAGGATCAGCCCGTCGAGCCCGCGGGTTTCATCCCACCGGAAGTCGGTTCGCGACACGCCCCGGCAGCCCAGGGCATCATGCGCCCGCACGGCATAATCCAGACAGGCCGCCGTGATGTCGTCCGGAATGTCGGCGGGCAGAACATGGTGCGACCCGCCCGGCGCGTATTTGGCATCATAGTCATACCAGCCAGCGGTCACGATATCGGTGACAGTCAGCGCGCGCGACACATCCCCGCCCACCCCGGCGCCCAGCACCGTCGTGGTCAGCTCGCGCCCCGGCGCAAACCGTTCGACCATCACCCGCGCGGGCATTTCCGGGCCCAGCTGCGGCGGCTCCTCAGCCGCGTCGTGGATCAGATAGACCCCGACAGACGAGCCTTCGTTATTCGGCTTGACCACATAGGGCGGCGCCATGACGTGCCCGGAGCGCACCTCAGCAGCGGAAAAGATCCCGCTTTCGACCACCGGCAGGCCAGCGGCCCGATACGCGTCTTTGCTGCGGGACTTGTCCATGGCCAGCGCCGATGCCAGCACCCCCGAATGGGTATAGGGCATGCCCATCCATTCAAGCAGCCCCTGCACACAGCCGTCTTCGCCCCACCGCCCGTGCAGCGCGTTGAAAACCACATCAGCACCGCTGTCGCGCAACACTAGGCCCAGATCCGCGCCGGCATCGATTTCGGTCACGCAAAACCCGGCCTGGCGCAGTGCAACAGCACATTCGCGCCCGGAGCTTAGCGAAACCTCACGTTCCGCCGATGGCCCGCCCAACAGGACGGCCACGAGAGGATCTGCCATTGGCGACATGACCCTGCCTCAAACCTGGGGGCGCCTGAGCCCCGTGACTGCTCGAACTCCCGGGTTTTCCCGGTGAGTTTTTTGGATCGGCCCGCGATTCTATCGCTGTTTTTCACCGATCCGCATAATCTCCCATTCTAGCGTGATGCCGGTGGTTTCGAAAACCCTTTTTCGCACTTCCTCGCCCAGCAATTCCAAATCTTCTGCCGTGGCCTCCCCAATATTAGTGAGGAAATTCGAATGCTTTTCAGACATTTGCGCCCCGCCCCGTGTGGCACCCCGCATTCCGGCCCGGTCGATCAGGGTCCAGGCCTTCAAATCGTGGCTGTCATCGGCGCGGCCCGTGGAACTGGCGCCCGACGGATTGCGGAACGTGGACCCGGCCGTGCGGTCGCGGGTGGGTTGTGTGGCGTCGCGTTTGGCAAGCTGATCTGCCATTTTCGCCTCCAGCGCCTCCGGGTCCCCTGCCGGGGCGCGGAAGGTCGCTTCGGTCAAAATCCATCCCTCCGGCAGTTCCGTGTGGCGATAGCCGAAATTCAGATCGGCCGCCGTCAGGGTCACCAGCGCGCCCTGACGCGTCACCGCCTGCGCCGACACGAAATAGTCGGCCACATAGTGACCGTAGCAACCTGCATTCATCCGCACCGCCCCGCCGATGGCCCCGGGAATGGTGCGCAGGAAGGTCAGGTCCCGCCCCGCTTGCGCCGCGCGGCGGGCCACATGGGCATCCAGCGCGGCGGCGCCGGCAATAACGAATTCCCCGTCGATCTCGATCCGGTTGAAGGGCCGCCCCAGGCGGATCACCGTGCCCCGGATGCCGCCGTCGCGGACAATCAGGTTCGACCCCATCCCCAGCGGAAAAACCGGCTCTGCCGGGTCCAGTCCTGCCAGCGTCTGCCTCAGATCCGACAGGTCACTGGGCTGGAAAAGGTCGTCCGCCGGGCCGCCGACGCGCAGCCAGGTGAGTTCGGACAGGGGTTTTCGTGCAGTATGGCTCACGTGCGACATCTCTATGTTGGACGACATGGGCAGTACCGGCAAACGCAGCGCTTGTCATCCGGCACGCCGCAAAACACCGCCCCCCATGTGCCGGTCCCGCCTTGATCCCGCAGAGCCGTTGCAACAGGATCGGCAAAACGGATCCGCGACGGGGCAAGGCATGAACGATATCATTCTATTCCGGATCGGCGAGCGGCTGACGCTGAGCGCCATGGTCCTGCTGGTCGCGGTGGTGGTCATGATCGGGTTCTGGCGGTCGGTGCAAAAGATCGACCTGTCCGAAGGCGGCAAGCTGGGGCTTGGCGGATCCTTCGTGTTTTCCACCCCGGTTTTCGTTCTTCTGGCGATCATCGGCTATGCGTGGGTATCGCTGGAACACCCGATCCAGGTCATGCCGCCCTCAGGCGACGCCCCCACGCAAACGGCAAGCGCCGCGGCGCCCGCGGGCCAGTTCATCGGCTCGGCCGCCGTCGCCGCGCGCGATGACGCGGATCCGGGCTATGACCGCGCCATCGCCCAACGCAGGATCCGCAGCCTGAATTGCCTCGCGCTTGACCATACCCCATCGGCGCGGACCGCCGATGATCTGGCCGAAATCAAACTGGGCATCCTGCGCGACCTGTGGCTGCCCGAATGGGGCGATCCGGCGGCCTTTGCCGACTGGGCCCTGGGGCGCAGCCTTGACGCGCCCGCCGACGCCGCCCGCGCGGCATGGGAGGAGGTGCATCCGCTATGCTGAAACAGACCGTTCTTGCCGCAGCGCTTGCGCTGACCCCCGCGGCGCAGGCCGCCGCACAGCTTTATTCCGAAGCCGAACTGGCCCACACGCGCGCCAGCGCAACGCCGGATATTCGCGCCGTCTTTGTCGAGGACATTCAGGGCAACCTGCCCCGCGCCGACCGGCCCCGCGCCGCTGCGATCACGCTGGCCTTCCCCGATCGCGGGCCGTCGCCGCTGTCCTTTTACGCCGACCCGGCGACGGACACGATCTATATGCCGCTGGAATCCATCCGCTTTTTCGACGATGTGGCGACGCTCTTTGCCTGGGTGGAAAGCAAGGGCTGCGATCCGACATCGGTGCAGGCCTATCTGTGGGCCAAGCTGCGGGACGGACAGCCGCTGCCGGCGCCGCTGAAAGCCTTCCACATCGACCGCGACATCGCGCTGGCCGATCCGTTCACCGACGATGTGTCGCTCAAGATCGTCAGCTCGGGCCTGCAATTCATCCTCGCCCATGAACTGGGCCACCTGATGCTGGGGCATCGCGGCGGCATGTCCGGCGCGGACAGCCAAGCGCAGGAGATCGCGGCGGACAGTTTCGCGCTGGACCATTTCGCGCGGCTGGGCGGGCTGCCCATGGGCGTCTTCTGGTATTACATGGCCGCGTGGTGGCAGGATCCGGTCGGGCGCGACGCCCGCGACGCCAGCACCCACCCGGTCAGCCCGGAGCGCATTTCCCTTCTGGCGGAGCGCATTACCGACAACCCGATGGCGTTTTCCCATGGCGAGCTTGACCCCGAGCGCGAGGCCGGACTGGCCGCCGGGATCGGCGCGATGGTCGCCAATCTGGCGATGCTGATCGACGATGACGGAATGCTGAGCCTGATGCCCATCGTGCTGGAACGCGACTGGCCCGCATCCCGGCTGGCCACCGCCTGCCCCACGGAATGAGGCCGCCCGAGGGACGGATTCGGGACGTATGACAAACGTATGACTCCTGTATGCCACGGGGCGAAGGGGTTGGGGGCACTGAAAAACGCACTTTTGACTAGATCTGAGCGGTCCAGAAGGGAAGCGCCCGGCCCGAGGGTGGGTGCGAAGCGCCCGCCCTGTGGGGCGGGTCGGGCGCTGCCCGGGCCGTTGGCCCGGGCGACGACAGTGGTGGGGATTGCTCGGCCTATTTCATCCCGATGAAACGAAGCATGGCATCGACTGCTTCTCGAAGATTGGACACCGTGTCCCAAGTGTCTGCGATCCACTTGCCCGTTGTTGCAGCAGTGTCGACAACGGACATGGCGATGAGCTTCCAGCGGATCAGTGTGAGCGCATAGCCCGCAGATTTCTCCGTCAGTTCTTTCTTGCGCTCCTCTTTCACAGCCGGGATTTGGGCGGTCGAATAGGCCAGTTCCAGCCGCCGAAGTTCATCTAGCAGGCGTTCAAGGACGGCCTCACCCTCTGCGTCGACGGGCACCGCATGACCGGCATTCGCAGACCGCACATGCATCGTGGCCCTTGCGAGGTCTGCGACCAGCTTTGAGGAATCCTCATCATCTGCCAGCACGAAATTCCGAAGAGGGCGTATGCGCACAAGGGTCGGCGCAAGATGGCGGTGGGCAAGGTCCTGCAATGCCGTAACGGCGGCACCAAGAAACCTGGATTTCAGACCAAGGCTCGCAGCACAGTCTTCATTCAGGTGATAGGTTTCCAGCCCCAGGCAAAGGTCGACGAAAAGACCAAAGTTGAATTCAGGCAGTTCATCGGCGGTCGTCAAATAGGCGGAGAGGCTATCTGCGAGAGAGGCAATTTCGAGTTCGTAGGAGTTGGGGCTCTGGCTTGAGAGAAGCAGCTTCTTCAATGCAGATAATCGCGTGAGTGCAGCGCGCGCGTCTGCAATGAAGGCATCCAGTGTCGGGCCAGTCAAATGGGCGCTATCTTCCGCAAAAGGCGCCAGTCGCAAGAGCCTTGCCACCTGATCGAAAGAGAAATCCGTCAGTGCGGCCTTGAGAATGGCAGTATTCAGGACCGCCCCTGTCGAAGGTTCACCTGAACTTGGCTCGGGATGCTTCGCCACCAGATCCGCAATCAGCGCATTCACATGATCCGCACCCGCTTTCCAATCGTCATCCGGAATCAGGGCAATGTCTTTCAGAAGCTCCCGGTCCGGCTCCCGCCCCGCCAGAGCGTCTTCGTACCAGTCGATCCAGAATTGCCAGCCGGGACCGGCGGCGGACCAGCCTTTCCGGACCTCTGCCCAATCATCCGCCAGCGGATTGCCAGCTTCGCCCCAAAGCGGCCGGGACAGGAGGCCGACCGGGAGCTCGGCTTTCTGAAGCCCTGCGACATCCTGCAGGATCGCCTCCCAAACAGCGGTGGCGGCGTCGCTGGCGGCACGGGCGGCGGTGGTGGCGTGGGCGACGTCGGTGACGGCGGCGGCGGCGGCGGCGGCGGCGCGACCGGCCCGGATAGCGACTCGGGCGGCGTCGGTGACGCGGATGACGGCGGCGACGTCGGTGGCGCGGATGGCGGCGGCGGCTCTGACCTCTGGGGTTGGCCAATCGACCGCAACCCCAGAGGTCAGGAGCGCACGTGAAATTACGTGCGCTGTCAAGTCAAACCTGCCTGAGACCGGCTTGACCCACAGCCAGAACAGCGGCGCGACGCGCATGGCGGCGCGGTGCGCAATGGCGACAGAAACCTCTTGCGGCTGCGTCTTCAGCCAAGCTTCCAAGCGATCTTGGTTCTTTAAATCTTCCGGGTCTACCAATTGCCCCTGATCCCCTAACCGCCACAACAGCGAATGGAGGCAGTCTGGCCTGTCAGGCCCGGTTTGTCTTGGGGAAACTGGAGCTTGGGCTTCAGCTTTCCTTGCCCAGCCTCTCCGGCAGCCCGTTGGCCCATGTGCTGATGGTGCCGGCGCCAAGGCAGACGACCATGTCGCCGGGGCGGGCCTGTTCGCGGACGAGGCGCAGCAGGTCATCCTCGGACGTCACGGCGCGGGCGTGGCGGTGGCCGTGGGCGATGAGGCCCTGCACCAGACCTTCGCGCGTAGCGCCTTCGATGGGGTCTTCGCCCGCGCCGAAGACCTCGGCAATGCCCACGACATCGGCTTCGTTGAAGCACGTGCAGAAGTCTTCGAACAGCGAATGCAGGCGGGAATAGCGGTGCGGCTGGTGCACGGCGATGATGCGGCCGTCACAGCTTTGGCGGGCGGCTTTCAGGACGGCGGCGATTTCGACCGGGTGATGGCCGTAATCGTNNCGATGATGGTGATGCCGTTCACCTCACCCACCTTTGTAAACCGGCGGTTGACGCCCTTGAAATTGGCCAGCGCCTCGCGGATCTGGGCGCGTTTCATGCCCAAATGGCGGGCCACGGCGACGGCGGCCAGCGCGTTGGAGACGTTGTGATCGCCGGGCATGGGCAGGGTGCAGCCTTCGATCACCGTGTCCTCATAGGCGAGCCGGATGTCGAAATGGGCGACGCCCGCCTCATAGCGCAGGTTGACGGCGCGCACATCCGCCTGGGCGTTGAAGCCGAAGGTGCGGACGCGGCGGTCGGTGATGCGGCCGACAACGGCCTGAACCTCCGCATGGTCGGTGCAGCAGACGGCGAGCCCGTAGAAGGGGATGCGGCTGACGAATTCGTAAAACCCGTCGCGCAGGCGGTCGAAATCGCCCCAGTGTTCCATGTGTTCGGGGTCGATATTGGTGACGATGGCGATGGTGGCGGGCAGACGGTTGAAAGTGCCGTCGGATTCGTCGGCCTCCACCACCATCCATTCGCCCTGCCCCATGCGGGCGTTCGATCCATAGGCATGGATGATGCCGCCATTGATGACGGTGGGGTCCAGATCGCCCGCGTCCAGCAAGGTGGCGACCATGGTGGTGGTGGTGGTCTTGCCATGGGTCCCGGCGATGGCGACGTTGGATTTCAGGCGCATGAGTTCGGCCAGCATCTCGGCCCGGCGGACGACGGGCAGGCCGCGGCTGCGGGCTTCGTCCAGTTCGGGATTGCCGGGTTTGATGGCGGACGAGATCACGACGACCTCGGCATCGGTCAGGTTTTCGGCGGTCTGGCCGACGAAGATCTTGGCGCCCAGAGCCTTCAGGCGGTCGGTGATCTTGGACGCTTTCAGGTCGGAACCCTGCACCTGATAGCCGTGGTTGAGAAGCACTTCCGCGATGCCCGACATGCCGATGCCGCCAATGCCGACGAAATGGATGGCGCCCAGTTCGAGGGGCAGTTTGGTTGCGGCATTCATGCGGGCTTCCCAGTGCTTCATGTGGTGCGTCCTTTATCGGCGAGTTGTTCGGCCAGCGCCACCAGCCGATCGGTGGCATCTGGCTTGCCCTGCGCCAAAGCGCCATGGGCCATCTTCACGGCTGCGTCCGGGTGTTGCAGAACCGCCGCGATCTGTTGCGACAGGGACTGATGGGTCACGGCGTCTTCGGGGATCAGGATGGCGGCATCGGCCGCCACGAGACCCCGGGCATTGGCGGTCTGATGATCCGCCGTCGCGGCGGCGAAAGGGATCAGGATCGACGGACGCCCGATCACCGAGATATCGGCCACCGACGACGCGCCCGAGCGCGAGATCACCAGTTGCGCATCGGCCATGCGGGTGGGCAGATCGTTGAAAAAGGGCTGCACATCCGCCTGAATCTCCCGGTCGTCATAGAAACGGCGCACGCGGGCCTCGTCCTCGCCCCGCGCCTGATGCGAAATGCGCAGGCGGGCGCGCAGGGCGGCGGGCAGCAGCGCAACCGCCGGGGGCACCGCATTGGACAGGATCCGCGCGCCCTGACTGCCGCCGATGACGAGGATATGCATGGGGTAATCGCCGGGCGGGATATAGGGTGCGCCGGCCCGGTCCAGCACCGCGGCGCGCACCGGATTGCCGGTGGGGAAGCCCTCGATCCCGGCGGGCAGCACGGTCGGCCAGGTGCCACAGGCGACGGCATCGACCCGGCGGGCCAGCCGGGCGTTGACCTTGCCCAGAACGCCGTTCTGTTCATGGATCATGCGCGGCAGTTTCAGCAGGATCGCCGCTACCAGCGCAGGGATGGACGGATAGCCGCCAAACCCCACCACCAGCGCCGGCGGATCGCGCCGCATCTGCCACCACGCGGTTAGGATCCCGCGCGCCAGAACGAAGGGCACTCGGGCCTGTTTGCTGAATTCGCCGCGTGCGAAGGTCGCAGACGGAACCTCTTCGATCTCCACCACATGGGGGAATCCCCCGGCATAGCGGGCGCCCCGTATATCGGTGGACAGCTTGACCCGCCAACCCCGGCGGATCATCGCTTCGGCCAGCGCCTGGGCGGGAAACATGTGCCCGCCGGTGCCGCCGGCCGCGATCACCAGAAGCGGCTTTGGCATCTAACCGCTCCGCTTGCTCAGAAGATCCGCCATGCGCCCCTGCGGCCGGGATCGGGTCAGCGCCAGCAGCATGCCCACCGTGATACCCGCAGCGATCACCGACGATCCGCCGTAAGACACGAAAGGCAGCGTCATGCCCTTGGTCGGCAGCAGCCGCACGGCGACGCCCATGTTCACCATCGCCTGCATCCCCAGAATGCAGGCCAGCCCGGTGCCGGCATAGCGCACGAAGGGATCGCGTTCCTTCAGCAGCCGCAGAAGCGACCGGACTGTGACCGCGCCATAGAGCGCGAGTATGCACAGCACCAGAACAAGGCCATATTCCTCGGCGGCGACGGCAACGATGAAGTCCGTGTGGGCGTCGGGCAAAAAGATCTTCACCTCGCCCTCCCCCACACCGACGCCGAAGATACCGCCTTCGCGAATGGCATTGGCGGCATAACCGATCTGGGTGGTGGGATCGATGTCCGGCGACAGATACCCGTCGATACGGCGGGCAAAATGCTCCGACGCATTATAGGCGCCCACACCGCCTGCGACCACCAGCCCCGCCACCACCAGCAACAGCAGGATCGGCGCACCGGCGACGAAATACATCACGCCCCAGGCGAACAGGACCAGGCTCGCCTGCCCGTAATCCGGTTGCGCGGCCAGGATCAGTACGATGGTCAATGCCAGCATCGCCGACATCAGCCGGCCCGGCGGCCCGCCGACCTGTTGCGACGCGGACATGAACCACGCCGCCAGGATCACATAGGCCGGTTTCAGAAACTCGGACGGCTGCAGCGACCCGAAGCCCAGCGAATACCAGCGCA